>DATDJA010000240.1:0-3521 GCA_036520795.1 Candidatus Limnocylindrales bacterium | reverse complement strand
CTGTGGCCCGATCTCGCTCCGCTGTGCGTAGTGGAAGGCCTTGGCGGTCTCGTCGGTCAGCGCGAGGTGCGATGCCCACGACACCGGGAACCCGCCGCGCTCGGCGCGGAACACGACCAGCTCGAACCCGAACCGCCGCCCGTCGGCGGCGCGCAGGTGCCCCGTGTCGTACCACCATTCGGTGAGGCGGTCGTGGGGTCCGTCGTCGCCGGGGAGAACGACCGGGACCGGGTCGGCCGGCCGGGGCGACGGAGCGGGCAGCGGCGTGACGACCGGGTGCGCCGCCGGAGGATTGGCCAGGACCGGCCCGCCGCAGCCGGTGACGACGGCGGCGACGAACGCGAGGGCCAGGAACGGCGAGCGGCGCCTCATCGCGCGGCCGCCTCGGCCTCGGCCTCGGAGCGCGGCAACACCCGGCCGATCGCCCGATCGAGCCGAGCGGGCATCCACCAGTTCCAGTGGCCGAGGAGCCGCATCGTCGCCGGCACCAGCAGGGCGCGCACGACGGTGGCGTCGAGGGCGACCGCGATCGCGATCCCGATGCCCAGCGCCTTGATCAGCACCATGTCGGCGAAGGCGAACGAGCCGGCGACCACGATCACGATCAGCGCCGCCGAGGACACGATCCGGCCGCTCCGCTCGAGGCCCGTTGCGACCGCCTCGGTGTTGTCGTGCGTTCTGTCCCACGTCTCCTTCATCCGCGACAGCAGGAACACCTCGTAGTCCATCGACAGCCCGAACAGGACGCAGAACAGGATCACGGGCTGGGTGGTCTCGACGAATCCGAGCGGCTGGAACCCGAGCGGGGCGGACAAGTTGCCGTCCTGGAAGATCCAGACAAGCGCCCCGAAGCTGGCCACGATCGAGAGGGTGTTCATGACCAGCGCCTTGATCGGCAGGACGACCGACCGCAGGAGCGCGAACAGGACGAGGAACGTGGTCACGACGATGAACAGCGCCGTGCGCGGGAAGTCGGACCAGACGCGCGACACGACGTCGTCGACGTCCGCCGCACCGCCGCCCACCAGGACCGAGATCCCGGCCGGCGGTGCGAGCGCACTCGTCGGGTCGCGCAGCTCATGGACCAGCGCGCGGGGCTCGTCGCGGTTCGGCCCATAGGGCGTGTAGATCGTGAATGCCGTCAGATCGCCCTTGGTCGTCGCCGCCAGCGCCGTCGCCACGAACCGGTCGGGCGGCCCTCCCGGCGACCCGTAGAGGAGCTGGTACTGCGGGAGCGTGATCCGGGGGTCGACGTCGACGAGGCCGACGACATGGGTCACCCGCGGGTCCGCCGCCAAGCGCCGCGAGTAGTCGTAGAGCTTGGTGAGGTTGTCGGGAGTCGTCGCGTCGCCGGTCGTGCGGATCGCGAGCGCGAGCGGCGCGAAGGCGCCCTCGCCGAACTCGCGGCCGAGGATGTCGTACGCCTCGCGCGACGGGACGGACGGCGGCAGGATCGTCGAGTCCGGGGCGTTGAACCGGACGTGCAGGAACGGCACGCCGAGGATCAGCAGCAGCGAGAGGGTTGGGACGAGCACCGCGACCGGGTGGCGCATCACCTTGCGCGCGAGCCTCGCCCAGGGGCCATCCACGCCCGGGTCCGCGGTGACGCGGCGAACGGCGAGCGAATCGATGCGCGTGCCGACGATCGCGAGGATCGCGGGCAGGAGCGTGAGCGCCGAGGCCACCGCGAGCCCGACCACGATCGCGCCCGCGATCCCCACCGAGCGCAGGATCATGAACTCGAACAGCACGAGGCCTAGCAGGCCCAGCAGCACGGTCAGCCCCGAGAAGAACACGGCCCGCCCGGCGGTCGCGACGGTGATCCGGACGGCCTCGGCGACCCGGTCCTCGCCGTCGCGCCGCGCCAGCTCCTCGCGGAAGCGGCTCGTCATCAGCAGCGAGTAGTCGACGCCGAGACCCAGGCCCAGCAGCGTCGCGAGGTTGAGCACGAAGATGCTCATCGGGATGACGGACGCGACGACGAAGATCCCGGCCAGCGCCACCAGCACTGCGGCCCCGCCAACCGCCAGCGGCACGCCGGCGGCCACCAGCGACCCGAACACGAGGATCAGCGCGAGAGCCGCGAGCGGCAGCGAGATCAGCTCGGACCGCCGCAGGTCCGACTCCGTAACCGACTGGACGTCGCCGTAGAACGCCGGCCCGCCGCCCGTCCGGACGGTGAGGCCGGGCACCGCGTGGAGCCGCTCGAGGACGCCGGGAATCGCATCGGGCGAGTCGTCGGGCGGCAGGTCGAGGAACACGATGTCATACGCCGTGTGGCCGTCGCGCGAGACCTGGCTCGGGGCGAGGGCGTGCGGCAGGACGCGGGTCACGTGCGGGGCGCCGGCGACGTCGCGCGTCGCCGCGTCGACGGCCGCCTGCCAATCGGGGGTGCCTGCTCTGAGCGAGTCCGAGGTGTAGACGAGGACGAACGCCGACGCCTCGACGCCCAGCTCGTCCTGGAGGAGCTGCTTCGCCCGCGCGGACTCGAGGTCGTCGAGGATGAACCCGCCGGCGGAGAGCGCCGAGGGCGCCTGCGGCGCGAGCGGGATCGCCGCCAGCAGGATCGCCGCCCACGCCGCGACGATCCACCACCGGCGGCGGACTGCGAACCGGCCCAGGGCGTCGAAGCTGAACGGCTGTCGTAACATGCGGCTCACAAGTAGCATGTTACACGAGACCCGGGTCGGACGCCGCCGACCGGACGTCCCATTCTGCTAGGATCGAGCGGCCAATCGCCTTGGCCCAGCGTCGCGAACCGCCATCCCCGACCGAGGCTCCCGCGTGACGATCTTCACGATCTGGTTCCAGAACTTCCCCAACAACTTCGTGATCCTGCTCGCCGCGTCCGCGATCGCGGCGGCCTTCGTCCTGATCTTCGCCAAGTCCGCGATGGTCGCCGAGGGTGGCCGCCAGGGCTGGGTTCGCCGCATCACCGGCCCCAACGCGAAGGTCCTGTTCTCGATCCTGTTCGTCCTGTGGGCGATCGTGTTCGGGATCGGGCTGCAGCTCGTCCCCCACGAAGGCGCGAGCTCGCCCTACGGTGGCCTCGCCCTGATCGGGATGTTCTCCGGCTTCTTCATCCTGATGGGCCTCGTCTGGAGCGTCATCGGCGACTGACCCGCGGCGCCGTCACGCGCCGCGGTACGGCGACTTTTCGATTCTTCCGAACAGCCAGCCCTCCAGCGAGCGTCGATGGCCGGAGATCACGATCGGCGCCGGTTCGCTGAGCACGTCGTGGCCGCGCAACGCGCTCGATCCGGCTGCGAGAACGGCGATTCCACCGCCCACGGACCGATTCTGTTCGTTCCTTTCGAAACGTCGGCGGCCTGGGGCCACACCCGGACGACCGTACCGATAGACGGCTTCTCAGCGCCTTGGGTATGATCCCGGTCCATTCACAGTGAATAGGATCTATGCATCGGAGGACCTGGATGGAGTCGGAGGCGCGGGTGCAGCACGAGCCGCGTTCGCTGACGGCGGCCGAGGACGTGCCGTTCGTCAACCAGCGCGACCCCGCG
>DATDJA010000239.1:0-3060 GCA_036520795.1 Candidatus Limnocylindrales bacterium | reverse complement strand
GCCGGCGACCGCGGCAGCGTCGATCCCGGCGAGCGCCTCGAGCGTCGCCCCGAGGAGGGAGACATCGAGCCGCCGCAGGGCCTCGCCACCCGTGACCAGCGTCTCGAACGCCGGCCGCCGCGCCACCAGCTGCCTGGCGCCGTCCCGGGTCACGAGTCCCATCGGTCCCTCGCCGCCGGCGAGGCCGCCCGCGGCGTCGTAGCGCGCGACGAGCGCATCGGTCGCTGCCGGCATGACCTCGAACAGGCCGTCGAGGCCCGCCAGGAGGGCGGCGAGCCCGTCGTCGCCGAGACCGCGCACGACTCGGTGGGTCGGAAGCACGGTCAGCTCGTCGTCGGCGTCGAGGAGCAGCGCGAAGATGAAGTCGAACGGGGGGTCCGGCTCGCACGAGCGGGTCATACGTCGCTCGTCCCGATAGCGCAGCGCCGTCTCGTAGCGGTGGTGGCCATCAGCGATGAACACCGGCCCGGCGCCGGCGGCTGCCACCAGTCGCCCGACGGCGCCATCGGGCCCGTCGTCGGCGACCACCCACAACCGGTGGCGCGTGCCGTCGTCGTCGGTGACGTCGCTCACCGGCGTCTGGGCCGCGATCGCCGCCAGGTCGGTCCGCGTCGACGCGGCCGGGTCGCGATACAGGACCACCACCGGCGAGGTGTTGACGCCGGTCGCCCGGAGCAGCCGGTACCGGTCTTCGCGCGGTCCCGCGAGCGTCCGCTCGTGGGGCAGGACCCCGCCGTCCGGTCCGAACGGCTCGAGGCGGAGGCGGGCGAAGAACCCGCGCTGGGTCCGCTCCAGGCTCGTGCCCGGCACGCGATAGACCTGTTCGTACACGTACAGGCTCGCGCGCGGGTCCTTGCGCAACGCGCCGTCGGACCGCCAGGCCGCGAACGTGCGCGCGACGCGGCGATAGCGCTCGTCGGGATCCTCCGGCGGCTCCTCGTGCGGCAGGTCGAGCCGGACGGCGTTCCGCGGGCTCCGCGCGAGCAGTGCCGTGTGCAGGTCGGGACCGATCACGTCGTACGGCGGAGCGACCACGCGGCCAAGGTCGCCGACGACCTCGGGATCGAACCGGAGCGCGCGAAACGGACGGATGTCGGGCACGAGTTCCTCTGGGCGCGGATGCGGGCTGGGCGCCGGCGCTGGGCGCACGACCGCTCCGACGAGCCCGGGGCCGAAGCATCGTACGATAGCCGCGGTCGGACGGCCACCGAGGGGGCCGGCGGCGGCTGCCGAATGCCCGCCCTGCAACTTTTCCAGGGGCTGGGGCGTCGATGCTCCGACCGATCGCTCGATCCCCCGGTCCAGGAGCCAGCTTGACCCGTCCGAGCCTGCCCATCCCGGGCCGAATCGCCCGCCTGCTCGCCGTCTTCGCGTTGCTCTCGAGCTCGTTGCTGGTTTCGGCCACCCCGGTCGCCGCCGCCGACGGCCTCAAGATGGACGCGCGAGCCCTCATGCAGGGCCACGTGCGCGCGGGATCGTGGTTCGCGATCGCGGTCGACCTGCAGAATGATGGGCCGACCATCGTCGGCGAGCTGCGAATCTCCGGCGGCCTCGAATCGCGGACCCGCTTCGGCACACCGGTGGAGCTCGCGACCGGATCGCGCAAGCAGTACCTGCTGTACGCCCTGCCGCCTTCGTTCGGCGGCAACATGACGGTCGAGCTGGTCAGCGACGGGAAGGTCCTTGCGAAGGCGCCGGTCGCGGTCGCGCTCCACGACCAGACCCAGCTCGTGGTCGGTCTCGTGTCGGAGAACCCGGCCCGGCTCGTCGGTGAGTTCGACCTGCTGCCCAGTCAGAACGGCATCGCCCCAGTCATCGTGCCCCTCACGGCCGCCGATCTCCCCGAGCGCGTGCAGGCGTGGGCCCCCCTCGACCGGCTGATCTGGCAGGACGTGGACGCGGCCTCGCTCAGCCCGGGGCAGCTGGCCGCGCTGCGCACCTGGGTGGCGGGTGGCGGACGGCTCGTGATCCTGGGCGGCACCGCCCCGGCGGACGTCCTGACCGGCTTCCCCGATGACCTGCTTCCCTACCGGCCCAACGGCGTCGTCGACGTCGATCCGGCGGTGCTGCAGCCACTCCTCGGCCTGGCCCCTGCGAACGCCACGACGCTCACGGCACTGGCCGGCGACCCGGGCAGCGGACGCACGCTCGCCACGTCCGGGGACCGGGTGATCGCGGCGGACATGGCGTTCGGCTCGGGCTCGGTGACGATCCTCGGTTTCGACCCCGCGACCTCGTGGATCGCCGAAGGCGACGCGATCGATGTTCCGATGTGGCGCCGCCTCCTGCCGCCGCGAACCGGCGGCAACGTCGCGCTCGCGGACGACCAGACGATCGTCAGCGCGGTCGCGAACCTGCCCAGCCTCGCGCTGCCGCCGATCGGGTCGCTGCTCGTGCTCCTCGCGGGCTACATCGTGCTGGTCGGTCCGGTGAACTACCTCGTCCTCCGCTGGCTCGACAGGCGTGAGTGGGCCTGGGTGACCGTCCCGGTGCTGATCGCCGTGTTCACGGTCGGCGCGTTCGGGATCGGGTCGCTGCTGCGCGGATCGGACGTGATCGTCAACGAGGTCGCGATCGTCCGCGGGGCGCCCGGAACCGACGCCGCCGTGGCGCAGTCCTACCTCGGCATCTTCAGTCCGTCGCGCGCGACGTACCAGCTCCGCGTGTCGGGCGATGCCCTCCTGGCCACGCCGATGAACGGCGACATGTTCGGCGGCGGCGAATCCGAGCTCGACGTGCTCCAGGGCGACCCGTCCCGCGTGCGCGACCTCGCCGTCGGCTTCGGATCGATGCGCACCGTGCGCGCGGAATCCAGCACGACGGGCCCCAAGGTGTCGGCCTCGCTCCAGCTGGACGGCGGGCGCATCCGCGGCACCGTGACCAACCAGTCGGACCGGACGCTCATCGCGCCGGCCATCGTCCTTGGCTCGTCGGCCGCGACGCTGAAGGATCTCGCGCCGGGTGCGTCGGCCGAGGTCAATCTCCCGATCCTGCCGGGCAACTTCGACGGCCGCCAGCTCTCCGACACGGTTGTCGGTCCCTACAACTGGGACGGCGGGC
>DATDJA010000238.1:0-4300 GCA_036520795.1 Candidatus Limnocylindrales bacterium | reverse complement strand
GGCGTCGGCGGCCGATGCTGCGACGACATCGCGCAGGCGCTGGAGCCGCGTGGAGCGCCCCGGGCCCGTGTCCGCATCGATCGTCACGGGTCCGACGCTGCCGCCGAACTGGTCGTGCAGCAGCCGCGCCTCGGTCCCGGCCTCGCCGCCGTCCCTTGCCAGCTCCTCGAGCCACTCGAGGATCGGCAGGTAGGCAAGGGTCTCGCCGACCTCCAGGCAGCCGCCGTGCAGGAAGCGCACTGGCCTGCCGTCCAGGGGGTCCGCCGTCGCCGAGGTCGCAAACTCCGCAAGCAGCCGGCTCTTCCCGATCCCGGCCTCGCCGCTGACCAGCACGACGGGTCGGCCGTGCGTCCGGGCGCCCGTAAGTGCGGCCCGCAGCCGCTCGAGATCGTCGGCCCTGCCGATCAACGTGGGGCTCGATCCGCGCGCCATCGCCGGCATCGTCGCCCAGCGACGGTCGTGTGTCGAGTCCATGCGGCCGTGCCCGCGCGTGCGTCTTGCCGCGCGGGCCACATCCCGCGGGCGCCAACCGGGCGCGCCCACCGAACCCCCGCGGGTCACATCCGGGCGGCGATCAGCGCGGCGACCTCCTTCGCCGCGGCCTCTCCTGCCTCCTCCGACAGGTCCGCCATGCCGGAGATCGCGACCGTGAGGAGGGAGCTGCCCTTGAGCACGAGCAGACCGGTGTACTCGACGAACGCCGCCTTGTCGCCAATCCCCGGGACCGGCCTCGCCCCGTCGGTCAGGAGCTCGTAGACGCTGGCCGCGTTCTCGGTCGCGAGCACCCAGGACACCAGCACGTCGCCCTCTGCGGTCTCTGCCAGGCACGTGTCCGGCGGACCAGCGAGCACGCGCGTCGACACGGGCGTCCCGAACACGCCGGCCAGCTCGTCGACCGTGGCGAGGTCGCACACGCCGCCAGCCGAGCCAGGGCCTTGCGGCGCATCGGTGGGTGCACTGGCAGGGTCGGTGGGCGCATCCGCCGCGTTGGTTGGCGCAGTGGTGTCGGTGGCGGCCGGAGGCGCCGCCCCGCCCCCGCCGTCCGGGGCAGCGGTTGCCGTGCCACCGCCGCAGGCGGCCAATGCCAGGGCCAGGGCCAGAAAGACCAGGTTCACCACGGGTCGCTGCATCGGGGATACCTCGCTGCCGGTGGTGCGCCGGCCGACGTCAGCCGGCTTCACCACCGCGGACAGCCTCGCGGACCGGCGACTGGCCGACATCGTCCAGTTGCGCCACGTCGCGTCCGCGATGGCGGCAAGGCCGGACCGCCCGTGGGAACGTGACCTTCGGCGACTGGCTGCCTGACGGATGGCCCGCTACAATCGCCGAAACCGAATCGCAACCTTGACTGTGGAAGCCGACTCCCGGGTCCTGTGCCCGTCACGCGCGGCCGGTCACCGAGCGATCGCGGGCGCCTTGGCGTCCGCGACCCAGTCGAGGACACGAATCGTGACGATGACGAGGCCCGCCCCAACACCCCGGCTCGGCCGCAACGTCCTGACCAATCTCTCCGTTGCCGAGCTGTACGAGCGCGCCATCGCGGCGGACGAGGGCGTCATCGCCGCCGACGGCCCGCTCGTCGTCCGGACCGGGCAGCACACCGGCCGCTCGCCGCGCGACAAGTTCATCGTGCGCGAGCCGTGGAGCGCGTCCAAGGTCTGGTGGGGCGAGGTCAACGCCGAGATCAGCGAGGCCAACTACGACCGGCTGCGCGCCCGCCTGATGGGCTACCTCGCGGACCGCGAGCTGTACGCCCAGGACATGCACATCGGCGCCCATCCCGACCACCGCCGGAGCCTGCGCGTGTACACCGAGACCGCGTGGGCCAGCATCTTCGCGCGCAACCTGTTCCGCCGGCCCGCGCGCGAGGACCTGGCCACCTTCGAGCCCAACTTCACGATCATCGACGTGCCCAGCTTCGAGGCCGACCCGGCTACCGAGGGCACGCGATCCGGAACGGCGATCCTGCTCCACCTCAAGCGGATGGAGATCATCATCGTCGGCACGAAGTACGCGGGCGAGATCAAGAAGTCGGCGTTCACGGTCATGAACTACCTGATGCCCGACGAGGGCGTGCTGCCCATGCACTCCTCGATCAACGTCGGCCAGGCCGGCGACGCGTGCATCTTCTTCGGCCTCAGCGGGACCGGCAAGACGACCCTGTCCGCCGACCCGCTGCGAAGCCTGATCGGCGACGACGAGCACGGCTGGGGCGAGGGCTACAGCTTCAACTTCGAGGGCGGCTGCTACGCCAAGACCATCCGCCTGTCACCGATGTACGAGCCCGACATCTTCGCGACCACGAAGCGCTTCGGGACCATCCTCGAGAACGTCGACATCGACCCCCTCACCCGCTCCCTCGACCTCGACTCGGAGCGGTTCACCGAGAACACCCGTGGCGCCTATCCGCTCGACTACATCGGCAACGCCGACCCGACGGGCATCGCGCCGGGGCCCCGGAACATCGTGTTCCTGACCGCCGACGCGTTCGGCGTCCTGCCCCCGATCTCGCGGCTGACGCGCGAGCAGGCCGCCTATCACTTCATCAGCGGCTACACGGCCAAGCTCGCCGGCACCGAGGTTGGCGTCAAGGAGCCGACGGCGACCTTCTCGGCCGGCTTCGGGGCCCCGTTCCTGCCGCGCCATCCCGGCGAGTACGCCGCGATGCTGGTCGACCGCCTCGAGCGGTTCGACGTCCCGGTCTGGCTGGTGAACACCGGCTGGACGGGCGGGCCGTACGGCACCGGCGAGCGGATGAACATCAACCACACCCGGAACATGGTCCGGGCCGCCATCGGCGGAGCCCTGGCCGACGTCTCGACGGTCGAGGATCCGATCTTCCGGGTCGCCGTCCCGGTCAGCGTCCCGGGCGTCCCCGACGAGCTGCTGACGCCGCGCGAGACGTGGGCCGACCCCGTGGCCTACGATGCGGCGGCTCGCAGGCTGGCCACGATGTTCCACGCCAACTTCGCGAAGTACGCCGACGGCGTCAGCGAGGCGATCCGCGAAGCCGGGCCGGCGCCCGTCCACGAGGACCTCGGCGACACCGCCATCTCCGCGCCGGGCGAGGGCTGACCGGCCGTCCCGCACCGCTCACACAACCGAATCCGTCCCGGCAGCTCCTGGAGGGTCCGCGCGTCATGGCTCGCAACAAGGTCACCGTCATCGGCGCCGGGAACGTCGGCGCCACCACCGCCCAGCGAATCGCCGAGGCCGGCCTCGCCGACGTTGTCCTCGTCGACATCGTCGACGGGCTCCCGCAGGGCAAGGGTCTCGATCTCGCGGAGGCCGCTCCCGTCGTGGGCCACGATGCGCGGGTCACCGGCACCAACGACTACGCCGACACCGCCGGGTCCGACATCATCGTCGTGACGTCGGGCCTCGCGCGCCAGCCCGGCATGAGCCGCGACGACCTGCTGGCCAAGAACGCGGGGATCGTCGCGAGCGTCGTGGGGCAGGCGGCCGCGGTGTCGCCCGACGCGATCCTGATCGTCGTCACCAACCCGCTCGACGCGATGTGCCACGTCGCGATGCGGGCCTCCGGCTTCCCCCGGGAACGCGTCCTGGGCATGGCCGGCGTGCTCGACTCCGCGCGCTTCCGCACCTTCATCGCCCAGGAGATGGGCGTGTCGGTCGAGGACGTCCACGCGTTCGTGCTCGGCGGCCACGGCGACACGATGGTGCCGCTCTCGCGCTACTCGACGGTCGCGGGCGTGCCGATCACGGAGCTCCTGCCGGCGGACAGGGTTCGCGCGCTCGAGGAGCGGACGGCGAACGGCGGCGCCGAGGTCGTCGCGCTGCTCAAGACAGGCTCGGCCTTCTACGCCCCGGCCGCGTCGACGTTCGAGATGGTCGACGCCATCCTGCGCGACCGGAAGCGCGTGCTCCCGTGCGCGGTGCAGCTCAAGGGCGAGTTCGGCGTCGACGGCCTGTTCGTCGGCGTGCCGGTTGTCCTCGGCCGAGACGGGCTCGAGCGGGTGTTCGAGATCACCCTGACGGCGGACGAGCGGATCGCCTTCGACGCTTCCGCCGCCGCGGTCCAGGAGCTCGTCGACAAGCTGCCCGCCTGAGGGGTTCGCCCCTCCGCGGGGTCCTTCAAGCGCGTGGTGCGCCTGCGCACCCCCTGTCCTCGGCGACTCGCGCAACCGCGTTGACCCCCGCTCGATACCGGGGTACGTTCACGCCATCGGGCAGGTCCGCCTGGACCGACCCCAGCGCGCCGCCAGAGCCGGGGGGCCAGCACCCTGCACCCCCTGTCCGTGGGGTTTGACCGACCCTCTCCGGCGGATGTACGGTCCGA
>DATDJA010000237.1:0-8847 GCA_036520795.1 Candidatus Limnocylindrales bacterium | reverse complement strand
AAGCCCATCGCCTCGTACTGGGCGAGCTGCTTGGCGGCGGCCGGGGCGATGTCGACGCCCTCGGCGCCGTACACGCGGGTCGCCACGGCCTCGATCTTGAGCGCGAGCGTCATGTCGTCGGGATACAGGAGGCTGAACGCGGGCGCGCCTTCCTCCGCCGCCTTCCAGACCGCGGCCGCAAGGTCCTCGGCCCCGGCGCCGCCATCCACGAAGTGGCTCGCCACGACCGCGTCGCGGGCGCCGGCCGCGAGCGCGACCTCCCTGATCGCCGCGATCTCGCCGGGCGTGTCCGTCGGGAACGTGTTGATCGCGACGACCGCCGGCACGCCGAACAGCGCAACGTTCTCGATCTGGGCGGCCAGGTTCGCCCCGCCGCGGCGCACAGCCTCGGGGTTGTCCTCGAGCAGCGCCGGGTCGAGCGGCTTGCCGGCCACGATCCGGCCCACGCCGCCGTGCATCTTGAGCGCGCGCACGGTTGCGACGACGACCGCGGCATCGGGCGTGAGGCCCGAGGCCCGGCACTTGATGTCGAAGAACTTCTCGGCGCCCATGTCGGCGCCGAAGCCGGCCTCGGTCACGACGATGTCGTTGGTCGCCAGGGCGACGCGGTCGGCGAGGACCGAGCTGTTGCCGTGGGCGATGTTGCCGAACGGCCCGCAGTGGACGAAGGCCGGGCCGCCCTCGAGCGTCTGGAGCAGGTTCGGCTTGAGCGCGTCGCGCAGGAGGACCGTCATCGAGCCCGCGACCTTGAGGTCCTCGGCGGTGATCGGCGTCCCGTCGCGGGTCGTCGCGAGGACCACGCGACCGAGCCGTGCGCGCAGGTCGTGGAGGTCCGAGGCGAGCGCGAGGATCGCCATGACCTCGGACGCGACGGTGATCACGAACTGCGTCTCGCGCGGGTAGCCGTTCTCGCGCCCGCCGAGGCCGACGACGATCTCGCGCAGCGCCCGGTCGCTGATGTCCATGACCCGCGGCCACAGGATCCCGTGGGGGTCGATCCCCAGCGTGTTGCCGTGATGGATGTGGTTGTCGATGAACGCCGCCGCCAGGTTGTGCGCGGCGCCGATCGCGTGCACGTCGCCCGTCAGGTGGAGGTTGAAGTCCTCCATCGGGATGATCTGGCTGTAGCCGCCCCCGGCGGCACCTCCCTTGATCCCGAACACCGGCCCGAGCGAGGGCTGGCGGATCGTGACCGCCGCGCGGCGCCCGATCCGGTTGAGCCCCTGCGCGAGCCCGACGGTCGTCGTCGACTTGCCCTCGCCCAGCGGCGTCGGGCTGATCGCCGTGACCACGACGTACTTGCCGCGCGGGTTCGCCGCCTCGACGCGACGGATGCCCTCCAGCGTGACCTTGGCCTTGGTGCCGCCGTACAGCTCGACCTCGTCCTCGTGCAGGCCGAGGTCGCGAGCGACGTCGAGGATCGGCCGCGGCGTGACCGCCCGCGCGATGTCGAGGTCCGAGGGGAAGGACGCGGTGGTCATTGACGACTCCCGGCGAGCTGGAGGGCGCCCGGCCCGCGGCCGTTGCTGGCCTGGGCCTGGGCGGCGCGAACGAGATGGGTGAGGAGCAGCGCGTTGGTCACCGGGCCGACGCCACCCGGGACCGGCGTGATCGCCGACACGACCGGGCTCGCCGACGCGAAGTCGACGTCGCCGACGAGCCTGTCGCCCACGACGTTGATGCCCACGTCGACGACGACGGCACCCGGGCTCAGCATCTCCCCGGTGATCAGGCCAGGAACGCCGGCGGCCACGACCACGACCTCGGCCTCGCGGGTGTGCCGGGCGAGGTCCGCGGTCTTCGTGTGACAGACGGTCACCGTGGCGTTCTCCCGCAGCAGGAGCAGGGCCGCGGGCTTGCCGACCACGTTCGACCGCCCGACCACCGTCACGCGCCGTCCCGCGAGCGGGATGTCGGAGCGCTTGAGGATCTCGACGGCGGCGTGGGCGGTCGTCGGCAGGAAGCCTTCGTAGCCGAGGCTCAGCAGGCCCGCGTTGCGTGGATGGAGCCCGTCGATGTCCTTCGCCGGGTCGAGGGTGTCGATGACGGTCGAGAGCGGAATGCGCTTGGGCAGCGGCATCTGGACGATCACCCCGGCGACCAGCGGGTCGCGGTTGAGGCGCTCGATCTCCGTCCGGAGCGCCGTCGACGACGCGCGACCCGGCATCTCGACCAGGCGGCCGACGATGCCGACCTTGTCGCACGAGCGGAGGATCTGGTTGAGGTACACGGCCGATGGCGCGTCGCTGCCGACGATGACGACGGCGAGCGTTGGGGCGTGGCCGCGACGGCCGCGCATCGCGTCGACGTCGCGGGCGACGGTGGCCCGGATCTCCGCGGCGATCGGCGCGCCGAGCAGGAGCCGGGGGCCGTCGGTCATCGCGCGATCACCCGCGCCCGGCTTCGATCGGCGGGCGAGCCTCGCCGCCCAGCACCGTCTCGCGGGTCTGCGATGCCAGGCGGTCGATGTCATCGACGAGTCGTCGGGTGTCCGCGAGGAGCTCGCCGGCTGCGGACTCGTCCCCGATCGAGGGCAGGTTCACGTAGACGTTCGCGGCGGCGGCCCTCGATGCGGCCGTCGCGAGGAGCGCCGCGACCTCGAGGTCCGACGACGCGTTCCTGTTGCTCCGCCCGGCGAGCGCCTCGGCGAGGACGACGACCTCGAGACACGCCTCGACCGTGCGGTACGGGACGTCGGAGGCTTCCCGCGCCGCATTGCGCATGGCGGCGTCTCGCGCGTCGCGTTCCTCGTCGGTGTCGCGCGGGAGGCGCATCGCGGCCCCGAAACCCGCGTAGGCCTCGGCGTCCTCGTCGGCCAGGGTCAGGAACCGATCGGCGAGCGCCTTCGCCGCCGCGGACGCCTCCGCGTGCAGGGCGGCATGTTCGGCGTACTTCGGCCGGCCCTCGGACAACTGCGCGACCATCGACACGAGGGCGGCCGCGAGGCTCGCCGCCACGGCGGCGGCGCTGCCACCCCCCGGAACGGGTTCGGCCGATGAGAGCTGGTCGACGAACGCGGCGACCGTGAGGTCGCGGAATCGGGAGGTGGTTTCCACGGCTCGATTGTAGGGAGGCGCCGTCTCGGTCGGTTGGGCGGGTGCGGGTGCCGGGCCGATCCGCGCCTCGCACGCGACAGAATCCGTCGAAAGGCGTCTTCCAACCGAACAGCCCCGGTCGGCATCATGTGCATGCAGGATTGGAGCGAGGGATGGAGCCCGTCACCATTCGGGTCACGGACGTGATCCGGCTCGACGACCAGGGGCTCATCCAGCGCGCGCGTTCCGGGGACGCCGAGGCCTTCGACGCCATCGCTGCACGCCGGATCCCCGACGCATACCGGCTGGCGTCGGCCATCCTGGGCAGCCAGGCGGCGGCCGCGGACGCGACCCAGAACGCGCTCCTGGCGGCTTGGCGCGAGCTGCCCCGGCTGCGCGACGTCGATGCCTTCGACGCCTGGTTCCACCGGATCCTGGTCAACGAGTGTCGGATGCAGGTGCGCCACCAGACGCGCCTGCGCGAGACCGAGCTCACCGAGTCCGGGCCTGATGCGGCCGCCTCGCACCCGCAGGGCAAGGACGCCTCGACCCTCGAGCTCGTCGAGGTGCTCGACCTCCTCGAGGGTGCCTTCGAGCGGCTGGAACCCGACGACCGCGCGATGGTCGTCCTCCACCACCTCGAGGGCCGGCCGCTGACCGAGATCGCGGCCCTGTTGCACATGCCCGTCGGAACCGTGAAGTGGCGGCTGCACCAGGCCCGCGGGGTCCTGCAGCACGCCCTGGAGGCGGTCGAATGACGACGCCCGATCGCACCGAAGACCTGCTGCGCCTGATGCTCGAGCGCCGGGCGGGCGCACCCCCGCCCGGCTGGCTGCTGCCCGGAGTGGCTGAGGCGGTTCGCCAGAGTGGCCAGGTCCGCGGCGGACATGCCTGGAGCGGCGCGCTGAGTACCCGGCGCTTCGGGCGCATGGGCCTCGTCGCGGCCGCAGCGCTTGTGCTCCTGGCACTCGCGGCCGGGGTCCTGGTCGCCGCCCGGCTGATCCTGCCGCCACCGCAGCCGACGCTGCCCGCAGTCGTGGTGCTTCCCTCGCCGAGCGCCACGCTGTCGCCCGCCACACCCGAGCCGAGGAAGGAACCAACGAACGAGCCGCAGGCGGTGCCGACGCCGGCGCCCCCGGCCCTCGCGCCCGACACGATCGCCGTGGTGACGAACGCGGGCGACGGCCTGCGCGTCAGGTCCCGGCCGAGCGTCGGTGCGGACTCCGAGAAGTTCTCGCCGCTGCTGAAGAAGGGCGCGCGGATGCTCATCGTCGACGGCCCGGTCTCCGCCGACACCTACGACTGGTACGAGGTCCAGGTAGCCGACGACGGCCTATTCGGCTGGGTGGCTGCCGGCAAGGGCAGCGAGGACTGGATCGAGCCCGCGGAACCCCGCTGCACCGATGACCTCCAGGAGTCGGTCCTGTGGACGCGCGACCCGATCGACTTCCTCGTGTGCTTCGGCGTCGAGCCCGTGAACGTCGAGGTGCGGGCTCCCGATCCAGGTTTCGATGGCGTGACCGGAGGCATTCCTTCGTGTTCGTACACCGGCGGCGACGTCCCATGCGCAGCACGCCCGCGCTGGCTGTTTGATGTCATCCCGTTCTCGTTCACGGCACCGGAAGCGCCGGCCGAACCCCTGTTTGTGGCCGCCACGGGTTCCATGGCGGCCCGACTCGAGGATGTGCCCGACCTCGCGACGCTGACGCTGACCCTTGCGATGGATTCCCTCGAAGCGCAAGACTGCCGAGTCGTCGACGACAACGGCAGAGACCTGATTTCGCGCGACGAGGCGATTACGCGGTGCCGCCTGACCCTTGTGGTACGCGACGTTGCTTGGGACCCCGCGACAGCAGGCGAGTACGGGCCAAACGCCATGGCGCGGGTCGAAGTCGACAACCTCGGAGTTCGGTCTCGGCCGGGCCTCGGTCCTGAATCGCGCCTGCTCCCGAAGACACTCGCCGCCGGCAGCACCGTCTACATCGACGCGGGGCCCGTGAGCGCAGACGGCATCGATTGGTACGCCGTCCTGTGGACGGACATGGAGAGCCTGTACGGCTGGGTTCCCTCGATCGAGGTGGGGGCACCCACCCTGACGCCGCTCGAAACCGAATGCGCTCCGATGAAGGACTGGCCGGCGTTCGTGAACCTGTCCTTCAAGGAACGGCTCGTTTGCTACGGCGATCAACCCATCACCATCAGCCTACGGGTACGGGTGACACAGGACCTCAGTCCTGACTGGAGCTTCGCCTGCAACTGGGTCAACAACTCGACGGTCTCGTTGGCCACTCCATGCGTCGCGGAGCCCAGGTGGCTCGCATCCTTCTCCGGCATCGTCGGCATCCGACCAGGGGAGATGGAGGTGATGCTGGCCTTCGATCCAACGCGGCTGAAACGTGGCGACTTCCCCGCCGACTACACCTGGAAGGTGGTTACTGGCACGTTCGCGCATCCGGCCTCGGCGAGTTGCCGCGCCATCGACCCGGGCACCGGTGCCGACCTGCTGCCGCCCGCGGAGGCCGCGATCTACTGCCGCTCGCAGTTCGTCGTGACGAAGCTCGAGCCGGTTCCGTAACAAAGTGGCCCGCGGGGCGAGCGCTGCCGCGCCCGCCCCGCAGCCGCCATGTGGGGCCGACGGGGAGGAGCCGCGACCCCGAGTGTGGTGCGGGTCAGGCGGCCTTCGGCGCCTCGTCGAGCCCCTCGATCGTCCACCGGCGGGACCGATGGCGATACGTCAGGGCGAGGCGGAACGAGGCCGTGTCGACCTCGAACAGCGTCCGCGGACCCGTGATCGCGGGGTAGGCAGACCGCTCGTCGCGGACCGCGACGATGCGCGTGACCTGCATGCGGTCGGCGCCCCAGGTCACCTCTCGGGGCGTGCCGCTGAACCAGTCCGTGCGGACCTCTACGTTGACCGGAGCGACTCTGATCATCGCCATCTGGTGTCTCCTTCCCTCGTCGGGACAGTCGTCACCCGTGAGCACCCCGGATGCGAACGCCTGTTCGTTTCTGACTCGAACGCTAGTCGAACATGTGTTCGATGTCAAGCGTCCGTGTCGAGATCCTCGTGGGCGTCCGTGTCACCTTGGCTGTCACGATCGTCGGCCGCGTCGACCTCGTCTGCCGCCGACCGGGCCGAGGGAGTCCGCGCCTCGACCGACGACATCGGGTCGCGCTCGAAGGGCGTCGGAATACCCGCCCGCAGGAGGCGCGCCCGCGTGACCGCCCGCTCGCCGTACTTGCGCCTGATCCGGTCGAGCGCCTCGGCCGCCTGGTGTCGCCGCGGGTCTTCGTCGCCGAACAGTGCCAGCTGCTCGCGATCGCGGAAGTTCGACGCCGTCACCCCCACCAGCCGGATCCGCTGCCCGTGCATCTCCCTCCGGAGCAGCGTGACGGCCGCCTCGTAGATCGGCTCGGTGAGGTCGGCCGGCGTCTCGAGCCCCGTCTGGCGCGTGATCGTCGTGAACGACGAGTCGCGCAGCTTGACGGTCACCGTGACCGCCTTGAGGCCGCTCGCCCGGAGGCGCCAGGCGACGCCGTCGGCCATCCCCAGGAGGGTCCGCTCGATGACTTCGCGGTTGGCCGTGTCGACGTCGAATGTGTGCTCATGGCCGATCGACTTCGCCGGATCGCCGGTCGCGACCGGGTCCGGGTCACGGCCGACCGCCCGATCGACCAGCGAGGCACCGTGCTTGCCGAATCGGCGGACCAAGGCGTCCGGGGGCAGGGCGGCGAGGTCCCCGATCGTCACGACGCCGAAGTCCCGCAGCGCCTCGGCCGTCTTGCCGCCGACGCCCCACAGACGCGAGATCGGCAGCGGCGCGAGGAACGCCGCCTCGCCACCCGTCGGCACGACCACGAGCCCGTCGGGCTTGCGCAGCTCGGACGCGATCTTCGCCACGAGCTTGGTCGTCGCGACGCCCACCGATGCGGTCAGTCCGACCTCGTCGCGGATCGCCGCCTTGATCCGCTGCCCGATCTGCTCGCCGTCGCCGAACAGGGCCCGCGAGCCCGTCACGTCGAGGAACGCCTCGTCGATCGAGATCGGCTGCACCTGGGGCGTGAACCGCCGCAGGATCGCCATCACCTCGCGGCTGACGGCCTGGTACTTGCGCCCGTCGACCGGCAGGAACACGCCCTGAGGGCACAGCCTGCCGGCGGTCCGAAGCGGCATGGCCGAGTGGACGCCGAACTTGCGTGCCTCGTACGAGGCCGCCGAGACGACGCCCCGCTGGTCCGGGCCGCCGCCGCCGACGATCACGGGCTTGCCGCGCAACTCCGGCCGATCGCGCTGCTCCACGGCCGCGAAGAACGCGTCGAGGTCGACGTGGAGGATCACCCGCTCGCTCACGCACGCGATTCTCGCCGGTCACCTTGACAACGTCGTGGCACGGCGGCCACCGCTCGGCCCGATCCAGGTCCGGATACCGCCCGGGGCGGTGCGCGGCACGTACCCGGACACGTCGCGAGCGTGGCGCACTTCCCGGATACCACCGGGGGCGGTGGATGAACCGGAATCGGCGCCTCGTACCGCGGGGGGCGGTGATTGGACCCCGGGGGCGCTCCCCGGGCCCGCGGCCTGGACCTAGCCCTTGGGCTCCACGACGATCGTGACCTCGGAGGTCATGCCGGACATGACCTTGACCGCGACCTTGTAGGTGCCCAGCGACTTGATCGGCTGCTCGAGATCGATCTTGTGCTTGTCGATCACGATCCCGCGTCGCCCGAGCGCCTCGGCGATGTCCTGGTTGTTGATCGACCCGTAGAGCTTGCCGCCCTCACCGACCTTCACGCCCATCGTGAGCGTGGTGCTGGCGATCCGCGTGGCGGCGATCTCTGCCTCCTCGCGCTCGCGCTTGCGCTTGTCCTCGCGACTCGCGATGTCGTGCTGGTACGCGCGATAGGCACCGCCCGAAGCCGGCACGGCAAACTGATTCGGGATGAGGAAGTTCGTGGCGTAGCCGTCGGCCACCGTCTTCATCTCACCCGTCTTGCCGACCTTTTCGACGTCCTTCGTCAGGATCACCTTCACGCGATCGAACCCTCCTTGTTGATCCAGGCCCGGACCCTCGGTCCGAGCCGGCTGTGGTCCAGCGTATCTCCCGCGAACGCAAGTGCGCGCGGGGCCCCCCGGATCGCGCGGCGCAGCGGGGCCGGCGTGAACCGCCGGATCCGGGCCACGTCCTCCATGAACGAGCGCCGGTCGATACCGAGCAGGTCGAGCTTCTCGTCGAGGACATCGCTCGGGACGCCGTCGAGGAACAGGTCGACAGCCAGCACGACGACGACGAGGTCGTCGAGGCCACCGATGATCGGCAGGTCGTCGGGGACGATGTCCCGGCCGAGGACGAGGTAGCCGAGCGCGCCGGCCAGCATGGCCTTGCGGCCGACCGGCGTCCGGTCGTCGATCACGAGCTCCAGGAACAGGCGCCCGTAGATGGGCGCGCGGCTCGCGAGGGGCAGGAACGCGGCCAAGCCCAGCAACCGACGGAGGCCGATCCGCTGCTGACGACGACCCGGGGTCACCGTCCCGTTGTCTGCTGCCGGCGACACCGCGTCGCTCACCTCACCCGTGCTCCTGTTCACAACCCCGCTTCGCGGGGAGGGCGAGTCTACCAGCCGGCCTGTCCGCGGCCCGCGCGTGCTGCTGCCGGCCGATTTGACATCGAACGTCCGTTCGGTATGATCGTCGGGATTGGAGGTGCCGGGTGACCCGTCACGATGCCGAACGCAAGCGGAAGATCCTGGACGTGATCGCAGCGACGATCCGCGCCCGAGGCTACCCGCCGTCCGTCCGCGAGATCGCGAAGGC
>DATDJA010000236.1:0-2730 GCA_036520795.1 Candidatus Limnocylindrales bacterium | reverse complement strand
CACGTCTTACCCCGGTCCCGGCTGCGGAACAGGCCGGCGGGCTCGACGCCGGCGTAGATCGCATCGTGGGCCGCGGTGACGTTCCACACCGTCGCGACCTTGGGCCCGTCGTCGCCGTAGGTCATGCCGTCGCTGGAGTGCGTCCAGGTCGCTCCGAGGTCCTCGCTGCGCCACACCGCCGGCCCGTACCACGGGCTGCCGCCGCCGGCGAGGATCGCCCCGGTCGCGGGCTCGACCGAGAGGTCGTGGATCGGCCAGCCCTCGCACAGCGGCCCCCGCAGGCTCCAGGTCCGCCGGTCGGCGTCGCCGTCGAGGACGAAGGCGCCCTTGGGGGTGCCGACGAGGAGGACGCAACGCTGGGTCATGAGGATCTCCCGTGTGGGCCGGCCCGGGTCTGGCTGCCGGTCGACCTAGCCTACCGCCGTCGCCCGCCCCGGGTTCGTCGAGGCAACGACCAGACGCGGTCCATGACCCGCCAGTACCCTTGATCCGATCGAAGGAGGATGCGCATGACACCGCAGGCACCTGAGCTCGTCCAACTCGACGTCGACGAGATCCGGAAGCAGGTCACGGGCGCCGTGATCGTGCCCGGCGACGCCGACTACGACGCCGCGCGGACCGTGATGCTGGGGGGCGTCGACGTCCACCCCGCGCTCATCGTCCGGGTGGCCGGCACCGATGACGTGCGGGCGGTGATCGCCCTCGCACGCGACAGCGGGCTGGAGCTGGCCGTCAGATCCGGCGGCCACAGCGGCGCCGCGCACAGCACGACCGAGGGCGGGATCGTGCTCGATGTCAGGGATCTCGATGCCCTGGAGATCGACGAGGACGAGCGGACCGCGTGGGCGGGCAGCGGGCTGACCGCCGGGGCATACACGATCGCGGCCGCCGAGCGCGGGCTCGCGACCGGGTTCGGGGATACGGGCTCGGTCGGATTGGGCGGCATCACGACGGGCGGCGGGATCGGCTACCTCGTCCGCAAGCACGGACTCACGATCGACAGCCTGCTCGCCGCAGAGGTCGTGACGGCCGACGGCGTGGTCCACCTCGTGGACGACACGCACGAGCCGGACCTGTTCTGGGCCATCCGCGGCGGCGGGGGCAACTTCGGTGTCGTGACCCGCTTCAAGTTCAGGCTTCACCCGCTGCCGTCCATCGTCGGCGGCATCCTCGTCCTGCCGGCGGCGGCCGAGACCATCGCGGGGTTCATGGCGGCGGCCGCCACCGCGCCGGACGAGCTGTCCACGATCGCCAATGTGATGCCCTGTCCGCCGATGCCGTTCGTGCCCGAGGACCAGCACGGCCAGGTCGTGATCCTTGCGCTGCTCTGCTGGTCCGGGCCGGCCGAGGCGGGCGAGGCCGCCCTTGCGCCGTTCCGGGCGCTCGCGACCCCCGTCGCGGACCTCCTCCACGCAGGCCCGTACACCGAGATGTATCCGCCCGAGGATGCCGATTACCATCCGCTGGCCATCCAGCAGACCTTGTTCCTCGACTCGTTCGACAGGACGATTGCGCAGACGATCCTCGTTCACCTCGACGCGTCGGACGCGGCGATGCGGGTCGCCCAGCTGCGAGCCCTGGGCGGCGCGATGGCCAGGGTCGATGCCGACGCGACAGCGTTCGCCCATCGGGACCGGGCGTTCATGGTCAGCGTCGCCACGTTCTATGAAAGCGAGCACGACAGGGCGGCGCGTGACGCGTGGGTCCGTGGACTCGCGCGGGCGCTGCACCAGCGCGACGGCGTCTACGTGAACTTCCTGGAGGACGAGGGTCCGGCTCGCGTCCGGGAGGCCTACCCCGGTCGGACCTGGGACCGACTGGTCGAGCTCAAGCGCCGGTACGACCCGGAGAACCTGTTCCGTCGCAACCAGAACATCCCACCCGCCTCGAGATGAGCGCCCGGGCCGCCGCGCCGGCGGCGATGCCGACGACCTTTGTCGTCACGCTGATCCCCGCGGCCGCGGCACTGAGCATCGTCGCGAGTTACGTGGCGGTGGCCCTCGGTCTGCCGATCTACCTCGACGCGATCGGGACCTGCGTGATCGCGATCGTTCTCGGCCCGTGGTGGGGGGCGTTGACCGGCGTGCTCACCAACGTGGGCGGCGCCTTCTTCTTCGGCCCCAGCAACATCCCGTTCGCCCTGGCCAATGTCCTCGCGGCGCTGCTCTGGGGCTATGGCGTCCGGACCTTCGGGATGGGCCGGAAGCCGGTCACCTACTTCGCGCTGTGCGTGATCGTCGGGATCGCGACCGGGGCCGCGGGGGCGGTCATCGCGCTGTTCGTGTATGGCGGGGCGACGGGCCATCCATCGGACGTGGTCACGGCCGCGCTCGTTGCCGCTGGTGGCGCGCTGGTCAACGCCGTGTTCACGTCGAGCATCCTGACCTCGGTCGCGGACAAGGTGATCAGCGGGTTTGTCGCCATCGCGATCATCGGGGCGCTGCCGCCCCGCTATACCCATGGGCTGCCGCTGCCGGCCGAGGTCGGCACGCGGACGCTGCTGGTCGCGACCGTGGGCACGGTTGCGGGCATCGCGATCCTGCTGGTGTACCTGGTCGTCCTCGCCCCGCCCGCCGCGGCCTGAGCCGCGCGCTCGTCGATGGCCGGCGCCGGCGTCTCCATTCGCGGGCTGTGGTTCACGCACGCGCACGCGCCGACCCCCGCGCTGCGCGATGTCTCGCTGGAGATCGCGCCGGGCGAGCTCGTCGGCATCGTGGGACGCAATGGGTC
>DATDJA010000235.1:0-5293 GCA_036520795.1 Candidatus Limnocylindrales bacterium | reverse complement strand
CGGCTATCGCGAGGTCAACGAGGTAGCCCGGCGCCTCGACGGGGACGTGACGGTGATCAGCCTCGAGCCCACCTCGATCGAGGGGATCCTCAACTCGATCCAGACGGTGGGCGCGATGACCGAGGCCGAGGACGCCGCCGTCGACGTGGTCGAGGGGCTGCGCGAGCGGCTCCAGGCGGTCGAGGAGATCGTCGTCGGGCGACGGGATCACGGGTTCGCGCCGCCCCGTGTGGCCGCGATCGAGTGGCTGGATCCGCCGTTCGCCGTCGGCCATTGGGTGCCCGAGCAGGTGCGGCTCGCGGGCGGCTGGGAGCTCCTCGGAGTCGAAGGCGGCCGATCCGTCGAGACCACCTGGGCCGCGCTCGGCGAGGTCGACCCGGAGATCCTCGTCCTGATGCCCTGCGGGTTCGGGCTGGCCGAGACGATCGCCGAGTGGCAGCGAACGAGGCGGCCGGCCGTCTGGTCCGACCTGCGCGCCGTGCGTGACGGCCGGGTCTTCGCCGTCGACGGGTCGGGCCTGTTCTCGCGTCCGGGCCCGCGGGTCGTGGACGGGATCGAGGTCCTGGCCGAGCTCATCGACCCCGCCGCCTTCGACGGGATGTCGCCGCCCGAGACGTGGGCGCGCGTCGACTGAGCGCGCCGATGACCCCGTCGTCGCCGTTCCGCAACACCTTCGACTGCCTGTGGTGTGGCGCCGCGTGGACGACGCGCGGCCCGGACGACCTCGAGGGCTGGGCCCAGCTGTGCTCGACCTGCCTGGGCAAGGCCGGCGACAACCCATTCCTGCGTGGACGGCTCCGATCGGCGATCGAGGCGAGGGCCGCGGGTGGGCGCACGGCGACCGTCCCCCCGACGACCCCGGTCGCGACGGCCCCGGCGCGCCGCCGCGCCCCGTTGCCCTCGCCGGCCGCGACGACCTTCCCGGATGACTGGTTCCTGCGCCGTGGCGATTTCGCGCGCGGCGCCCTCCACGACACGGCCTGGGAGGCGGAGCTCGACGTGGTCACCCGCTGGCTCGACGCACAGCCGTTGGCGGGCCGGATCGAGGAGCCGGCGGCCGGGATCGGCTTCTTCACGCCGCTGATCGCCGACAAGGGCGAGGTGCATGCATCCGACCCGGACGGCGCGGCGCTGGATCGCGCGCGCGAGCGCCTGGTCGCCCACCGGCTGCGGGCGCACCTCCACGTTGCCGATCCGTGGGTCGTTCCGTCCCGCGGGGGAGAGCCGGGCGCCGACGGGGTCCTCGCGGCGTTCCTGCTCGGCCGGGTCCGGGGGGCGGGCCTCGACATCGCCGCGGCCTCGCTGCTCGAGCGGCTCCGGCCCGCGGGTCGCCTGGCGTCGATCGAGCTGCTGCCGGACCCGGCGGGCGGACCGCCCGAGGGCATCGCGTGGACCTGGCATGACCCCGGCGTCGTCGACGCGGCGTTGCGACGAGCGGGCTTCCGCGGCATCGACCGCACCCCGACCGGCCGCTTCTTCACGCTCGTCGCCGCCGAGGCGGGCTGACCGGCGCCGCCAGGACCCGCCAAACCCGGTGCTATCCTCCGGCGCGATGTCCCCCCTCGCGAACCGCACCATCGCGACCGTCGGCTCCGGCGTCATGGCCGAGGCGATGATCGTCGGCCTGCTCCGCGGCAACCTCGTGACGCCGTCGCAGCTGATCGCGAGCCATCCGCGGGCGGAGCGCCGCGACGCGCTGGCATCGGCCCACGGGATCGGGACGGTGGCGTCCAATACCGAGGCCATCGCCAACGCGGACGTCGTGATCCTCGCGGTCAAGCCGCAGATGCTCGCGCGCGTGGGACGCGAGATCGGGCCCAAGCTCCGGTCGGGGCAGCTGGTCCTGTCCGTGCTCGCCGGTCCGACAACTCATGCGCTCGTCTCGACCCTCGGCCACGATCAGGTCGTGCGCGCGATGCCCAACACGCCCGCGCGCATCGGCAACGGCATGACCGTCTGGTACGCCACGCCGGCCACGACCGCCGACCAGCGCGAGCAGGCGCGCGCCCTGCTCGGGGCGCTCGGCGCGGAACTCGAGGTCGAGGACGAGAAGTGGGTCGCGATGGCGACCGCTGTCTCCGGCACGGGTCCGGCCTACGTGTTCCTCGTCATGGAGGCGCTGATCGACGCGGCCGTCCATCTCGGCTTCCCGCGCCACGTGGCCCATGACCTCGTCATCGAGACGCTCGAGGGCAGCACCCGCTTCGCGAAGCAGTCCGGCGATCACCCGGCCGTGCTGCGGAACATGGTCACGTCGCCCGCCGGGACGAGCGCCGCGGCGATCCACGAGCTCGAGTCCGGCAGGCTGCGGACGGTCCTCTCCGAGGCGGTGTTCGCCGCCTACAGGCGCACGGTCGAACTGGGCGAGCAGATGGAGGCCCAGCTGGCCGATCCCGACGACTCCAGGGCCGGGCGGACCGGCTGACGGTCGCTAGCCGAGCGGGTTCGCACGATCGGCGGTCCCGGCACCCGAGCCCGCTCCGCTCGCCTTCGGGATCACGCTGATCGAGCCGTTCGTCTCGAGGACCGCCATGTCGACGCCCTCGACGCCCGCGACCCCGTGCTGACGGATCGCGGCGCGCAGATCACCCTCCGCCACCTTCTCCTCGTTGAGCGCCCTGGTCAGGATGGCGCCGTCGCGGACCAGGATCCGCGGCTCGCCCTCCAGCCGAACGCGGATCCGATCGGATCGCTGTTCCAGGCGATCGACGACCCCGTCGATGACCACCAGGGTCAACGCGGCCGCGAGCCCACCGATGAGGGTCGTGTTTTCGCCGACCATCGCGTTCTGCACGCCGTTCGCGATCAGGAGGACCAGCACGAGGTCGGCGATCGACAGCTGGCCGACCTGGCGCTTGCCGCCGAACCGCAACAGCACCACCAGGGTCACGTAGACGATCGCGCTGCGCGCGACGACGTCGAACACGCCGGATCCTAGGTCGGGAACGGTCATGGTGGCCTCCGCTGCACTGCCGCGATGGCCGGACTCTAGTCCCCGCCGGGACCCCTGAGAATCCGAAAGCCGCCGGGTGGGCCCCCGGCGGCTCGGTGGTGGTGCCTCGGTTGTGGCGGTTCTACCAGCGCTTGGCGCCCTGCACCATGAACGCGAACGCCGCGACCGTGCTGAGGAACATCGTGGCGCGGTACCCGTACCGCTTCAGCGTCGACTTCATGAGACCCCTCGATGGTCCGACGAGGATGGGCACCTCGACCGGCGGAGCAGGAACGTACGCCCGTGGCTCCGGGAGAGGTATGGCCCATAGGTACCGGTACCCCACCGCCTTAAGGTGGAGTTGCCGGTGCGCACCCCACCCCCGTTCGGGGGACGCCTGCGTATGCTCTGTCGCGTGGCCGAGCCGCCGATTCCGCTCCCGGACCTGCCCCCCGGCGTCGACACGCCCGGACTGGTCGTGTTCGTGGACCGCGTGGTGGCCAACATCGAGCGCCTCCAGCGAGACCTCGACGCCCGCCGGATCGCGCTCCGGCCGCACGTCAAGACCCACAAGAGCGTCCGAATCGCCCGGATGCAGCTCGAGGCCGGCGCGGCGGGGCTGACCGTGGGCACGCTGGGCGAGGCCGAGGTGCTCGCGTCGGCGGGCCTCCGCGACCTGTTCCTCGCCTATCCGCTGTGGGCCGAAGGCCCCAAGGCGGCCCGGCTCCGGGCCCTCCTCGAGCTGGCCGACCTCGCGGTCGGCGTCGACTCCATCGGCGGCGCCGAGCGGCTCGGGGCCGCCGTCGCCGGCGTGCGGCAGCCGCTCCGGGTCCTGATCGAGGTGGACTCCGGGGGCCACCGCACGGGGGCGGCGTCACCGGGGGCGGCCGTCCAGGTGGCCATCGCCGCCGCACGCGCGGGCCTCCGGGTCGACGGCGTGTTCACGCACGGCGGTCACGGGTACCGGCCGGGCGGTGCCGGCGCGGCCGGGCTCGACGAGGTCGCGTCGCTCGAGGGCGCGGCGGCCGCGCTCGAGTCGGCGGGCTTCGAGGTCCGCACGGTGAGCGCGGGCTCGACGCCGACGCGCACGCTCGCGGCGGAGGGACGCGTGACGGAGATCCGCGCCGGGACGTACGTGCTCGGCGATCGCCAGCAGGTCGAGCTGGGCGCGATCGACGGCGACGGCGTGGCGGCCGTGGTGGCCTCGACGGTCGTCTCGACCGCGGCGGGTCACGCGGTCCTCGACGCCGGCGCCAAGGCGCTGACCAAGGACCTGCCATCGTTCGTCGAAGGCTACGGCGCGATCCCGGCCTGGCCGGGCGCGATCGTCGAGCGGCTGTACGACTATCACGGCGTCGTGTCGCTGCCCGGACCCGCCGCGCCGCCGGCGCTCGGGTCGGTGGTCGCGGTCGTCCCGAACCACATCTGCCCGGTCGTCGACCTCGTGTCCACGTTCGCCGCGGTACAGGCGGACGGGCGCGTCGAGCACTGGGCGGTCGACGCCCGCGGGCGCAGCGGCTGACCGCGATCGGGCATCATCGATCCATGCCCGATCCCATCGCCCCCGCCGCGACTCCGCCCCTCCCGCCGCGCGCGGACCTGCGCCGCCGCGTCCTCGCCGGCGAAACCACGATCGGCGCGTTCGTGAACCTGGGCTCGGTCGTGGCCGCGGAGCTGGTCGCCCGCGCGGGATTTGACTGGGCGCTCATCGACCTCGAGCACGGCATGGGCTCCGAGGCCGACCTGCATGCCCAGCTGCTCGCCGTCCAGGGGACGCCGACCGCCGGGGTCGTCCGGGTCGCGTCGGCCGAGCGGCTGCGCGTCGGGCGCACGCTCGACCTCGGGGCCGACGGGCTGATGATCCCGCGCCTCGAGACCGCCGCCGAGATCGCGGAGACGCTCACCTGGATGCGCTATCCGCCGGCCGGGATCCGCGGCGTGGCGCTCGGGACACGCGGCGGTGGCTACGGCGGGATCACCCACGGCGACCTCGCCGCGACGGTCAACGACCGTGTCCTCGGCGTGTTCCAGGTCGAGTCCGCGGCGGCGGTCGAGGCATCGCCCGAGACCGCGGGGATCGACGGCGTCGACGTGCTGTTCGTGGGGCCTGCGGACCTGTCGCACTCGATGGGCATGCCCGGCCGATTCGACGAGCCGGCGTTCGTGGCCGCCCTCGATCGGGTCGTCACCGCCGCCCGTGCCCACGGGAAGTCGGCCGGGATCCTGTTGCGCGACGCGTCCGGCGTCGCCGCGGCCCACGCCCAGGGCTTCACGTTCATAGGGATCGGGTCCGACTCGTCGTTCATGGTCGCGGCGGCGCGCGCCGGCCTCGCCCAGGCGCGGGCGGCGGCCGGGCTGCCG
>DATDJA010000234.1:0-7344 GCA_036520795.1 Candidatus Limnocylindrales bacterium | reverse complement strand
GGCCAAGAACCTCGAGGAGCTCGAACTCCAGCAGCCCGTCTTCGAGCGGACGATCCGCCCGCTCGCCAACCGCCTGTCCGGCGCCACGTCGCGCGTCGCGAGCACGTCGTTCACGGCCACGACCGAGAAGCGCCTCGCGCTCGCCGGTAACCCGGGCGACCTGCGCACGGCCGACTGGCTGGGCATCAAGGCCGTGGGCGCCATCGTCGGCGGACTCATCTTCTTCGTCCTGTTCTTCATCGTCGGCGTGCTCGGCCTGCCGCTCGTGCTGCGGGCGGTCATGATCCCGATCGGGATGATGTTCGGCTATACGCTGCCCGAGTTCTGGCTCGGCGGCCGCGTCCGCAAGCGCCAGAAGGCGATCCTGCTCCAGATCCCGGATGCCCTCGACCTGCTGACCATCTCGGTCCGCGCGGGCCTCGGCTTCGACGGGGCGCTGGGCAAGGTCGTCGAGAAGCTCAAGGGACCCCTCACCGAGGAGTTCCGCCGGGCGCTGGCGGAGATCCGGGTCGGCAAGGCCCGCCGCGACGCGCTGCGGGACATCGTGCCCCGGACCGAGGTCCCGGCACTCACCAACTTCATCGGGGCGATCATCCAGGCCGAGCAGCTCGGCGTGTCGATCAGCAAGGTGCTCCAGGTTCAGTCGGAGCAGCTGCGGATCGAGCGCCGGCAGCGCGCCGAGGAGATGGCGGCCAAGGCGCCGATCAAGATGCTGTTCCCGCTCGTCGGGTGCATCTTCCCGTCGCTGTTCATCGTCATCCTCGGGCCGGCGATCATCCTGATCATGATCAACCTCAAGACCTAGCCACCGATCCGATGGCGACCAACGCCGCCACCGGGGTCGCGCGCAACGTCGAGCGGTCGACCGTGCTCGCCGAGCGGCTGGAGACGGCCGGCTCGCTGTGGGCCAAGTTCATGGGCCTCATGGGGCGGCGCTCGCTGCCGCCCGGCGACGGCCTGTGGCTGCCGGCGAGCAACGGGATCCACATGATGTTCATGCGCTTCCCGATCGACGCGGTGTTCGTGACCAAGGCCGATGCCGCGGGCGTGCGGCGCGTCCGGTCCCTGCACCCGTCGCTGGCCGCGTGGACCGGCATGGTGCCCCTCATCCGGGGCGCCGACGGGGTCTTGGAGCTGCCCATCGGGACGATCGCCGCCAGCGGCACGGTCGTCGGGGATCGCCTGGAGATCGTCGAGAGGGCCTAGCCGCCGCGGGTCATCCCGCCAGCGATCTCCCCGGCCCTCGCCGACCCCGGCCCTCGCCGACCCCGGCCCGCGCGGCGTTCCGTGCGCGGCGAGTCGGCCATGCATTCATGAGGGGAATGCCGGGCCCACACTTGGCCACGCCCGCGATGCGCGGCGAACGCGGCTGAGCGTGGCGCCACGCGCGGACCATGCCAGATATTCGCGGGGCGAATGCTTGGCTCGGTCCGGACGGCGATACATGGCCGACGACTCACATGGTGAATGGATGGCCAAGTGCGCGTCCCATTTCGAGGCTTCGTAGTCGCCACGGGCATATCTGGCAACGATGGGCGCGGCTTGCATTCATGTGGAGCATGGATGACCGGTTCGGGCGCGAGATCCTGGGCGCGAGATCCTGGGCGCGAGATCCTGGGCGCGAGATCCGGACGCGAGATCCGGACGCGGAGACCCGCGGGTCTTACCGCAGGCGCAGGTACCGCAGCAGGTCGGCGAAGTCGTCGGTGAGGGGCTCGCCGACGCGGGGCGATGACCAGCCGCGGGCCGTGAGCGCCCCGAGATCGGCGTCGGACTCGCCTGGCCGGCCGCCGATGAGCCAATGCGAGACCGTCGCCCCCGCCTCGACCTCATCGGCCGTGGGGGTATAGACGCGCCGGACGACGTTGAACCCGGCGGCCTCCATGGCAGCCGAGACCGGTGGCTCGAGGTCGTAGTAGCGGTTCGAGACGTGGATGGCCATCAGGCCGCCCGGACGCAGCGTGCGCTGGGCGTCGGCGAGGGCCTCCGCCGTAATCAGGTGGACCGGCAGCGCGTCGGACGTGAAGGCGTCGAGGATCATGAGGTCGGTCGAGGCATCCGCCTCGGCGGCAACGAGCAGTCGGCCGTCGCCGACCCGGACGTCGACGCTTCCGCGTGCGTCGCGCAGGAACGTGAACAGGCTCGGATCACGCGCGACCTGTTCGATCAGCGGATCGATCTCGTAGAAGGCGAGGTCGTCGCCATCCCGCACGTACGACGCGAGCCCGCCCGCGCCCAGCCCGGTGATGCGGATGGCCATCGGCGGGCGATCCGCCAGCACGCTGAACAAGTCACCAATCGGACCTGAACGCGCGTAGTACGAGCCAGGATCGTCCCGGTGGGCCGGGTCGGACCACTGGAACCCGTGGGGGGTGGTGCCGTGCAGGAGCATCGTCAGCTGGCCGTCCTCGGAGCGGATGACCTGGGTCACGCCGAAGAAGCTGCGTTCCCGGAAGATCGCTGGCGGCGCGAGGACGATGGTGATGAGCGCAAGGACGACAACGGTCGAGATCGCGAACACGCGCGCCTGGCCACCGACGAGGAGCACGAGACCGCCGACCAGCAGCCAGCGCACGGCGGCGCCCAGCGCCACGGCGCCATCCAGCTCCATGATCGCGAGGACAAACAGGGCGACGATGCCGAACGGGATGACGCGCCGGGTCCAGCCACCGAACATCGCGGCCAGCGGCCGTCGCCGCCTGGTGTCGACCTCGCCGGGCAGGGCCAGCGCCACGGCGGCCAGGGCGATCAGGATCGGGTACTCCCAGATGCCGCGGAACGCGAGCGGCGCGAGCACGCCCACGAACGCGCCGCCGATCGCGCCGCCCAGCGACATGGTGAGGTAGAAGCCGGTCAGATGCTCCGCTGCGGGCCGGTCCGCCGCCAGGCGGCCGTGGAGCGCGAGCGCGACGATTGCGAGGCCGGCGTACTCGATCAGCAGCAGCGGCACGATCGGCCAGCCGCCGGTGTAGCCGAGCGGGACCCACAGCAGCGTGAGGGCCGCCGGCGTCACCGCGATGATGAACGGCATCGCGCGCCGGCCACGCTCGGAGAACGCGACGACGAACGTGGCCAGGTACAGGATGAGCGGGACGACCCACAGCAGCGGCGCGCTGAGCAGGTCGGTCGTGACGAGGTTGGTCACGGCCGATAGCAGGCCACTGGGGATCGCCGCGAGCAGGATCCAGCGCAACCGGCGGCTGGTCGCGATGGGCTGGCTCCGGGCACGGACCGACGGCATGAGCGCTGAACCGACCGAGCCCCGACTGCGCGCCGCGGCGACCGCGAGCAGCGCGACCAACAGCCCGAAACCGATCGTCCAGGCCTCGCGCTGCGCGGACAGGCCGACGAACGGCTGGATCAGGAACAGGTATGCGAGCAGGGACACGAGCGACCCGAAGTTGCTCAGCGCGTACAGCCAGTACGGATCGCCGCGCTCGCCACCCGCGTCGCGCGCGATCCGCTCGCGGGCGTACCACGACGAGACGAGCGGCGTGGTTGCGGTCATCACGAACGTCGCCGGTCCCGCGATCGCGGTGAGCACGAGAAGCACGTTCAGGACGGTCGGCAACGCGGCATCGACCAGGCCCGTGACGACGCGTGGGGCGGCGAGCGTGAGGACGAGCGCGCTGAACGCGACGGCGATGTGCAGGACGGCGCCGCGGCCGGGCGCCAGGCGCGTCGCGACGAGATGCGCGTAGGCGTAGCCGGCCAGCAGCATGACCTGGAAGAAGACGAGCACGGTCGCCCAGACCGCGGGCGCCCCACCGAACACCGGCTGGGCGAGCCTGGCGACCATCGGCTCGGCGGTGAACAGGAGGAACGCTGAGAGCGCGATTGCGCCGCCGAACACCAGCGACGGCGACGGGGCGGCAGCAGCTCGCGTGAATGCCCCGAACCGCGTCGGCGCGGCGTGGTTGATCGCCTCGGGGGACGTGGTCATCTGCTTTCCTGATGCGTTGACGATCCGATCTTGCCAATGCCGGCGGGTCGCAGCAAGCCGTCGATGGTCATGGACCCGATGAGTGGCGGGTAAGGGGCCCCGTTCAGACTCTGGCGCATGACGACGGCCTGGAGACCACTCGATCGGCTGCTGGACCTCGCCCTGCCGGCGGCCTGCCCCGGATGCGGCGTCGAAGGCCCGCCGATCTGCACCGCGTGCATGGGCGCCGTGGACGCGCGGCTCGCGCTGCCTGCCGGCACGCCGCTCGGGCTCGCGGAGGGGCCGCCGCACCCGCTGCTCCAGCTTGAGTGGTGCGCGCCGTTCAACGGCACTCTCCGACGGGCGCTGCACGCGCTCAAGTACGCCGGTGAACAGCGGCTCGCCCGGCCGCTCGGGGAGGCTGTCGCGCGCCGCTGGCGCGCCGCAGGGGCGGGCGGCGACCTGCTGGTGCCGATCCCGGTCCACGCCTCGCGGCGGCGCGAGCGCGGCTACGACCAGGCCGAGCTGATTGCGGCGGCGGCCGCCGCCGCCCATCCCCTGCCCTGGCTGCCGGCATTGGAGCGCACGCGGGCGACCACCGCGCAGTACCACCTCGACCGGCACCACCGGGCGGCGAACGTGGAGGACGCGTTCGGCGTGCGACCAGAGGCCGCGCGTGCGATCCGTGGCCGGTGGATCGTGCTGGTCGATGACGTCGTGACGACCGGATCGACACTGTGCGCGGCGGGCGAGGCGCTCCTCGCGGCCGGTGCGACGGCCGTCAGCGCGGTCACCGTCGCGAGGGAGCGCTAGGGCCGCGGCGTGACGATGACGGACGGCCCGTGACCGAGGCGACCGGTGGCCCTGTCGCGGGCGCGCACGGCGGCGGGATGCTGGACGTGAGACAAGCACCCCTTGCGGAGGAAGCCGCCATGTCGCCCGAGATCCTGCGGGTCGTCCTCGCCATCGTTCTCGTCGCCCACGGTATCGGTCACGTCCTGTTCCTCGCGCCGGCGCTTCGGATCGCCGGCTGGGCCGACCAGTCGGGCGGCTCGTGGCTCCTGTCGTCGACCATCGGCGACGGTGGCGCACACGCCGCGGGCGCGATCGTGTGGGCCGCGGCGACCGTGCTGTTCGTCGCCGCCGGGACGGGCCTCCTGCTGGCCATGGATTGGCGGCGCCCGTTCGCCGTCGTGGGCGCGGTGGTGTCGCTGATCGGGATCCTGGTGTTCTGGGACGGGATCCTCACGGCCAGCGCCGTACCCGCGCTCGTCGTCGACGTGGCCGTGATCGTGGGGCTGCTGATCGCCCACTGGCCGTCGGTGGACGCGGTCGGCGCGTGACCGCGCACTCGCGACCCGGCGGGCGCCGTCCTGGGGGGTCCGGGAGGGGGTCGCGGCTATACTCGAACTCCGGGCGGGCCCGGTCCGCCGGGCCCTCGCCCCGCCGCCAGTCGCTCGTGTCCGCGCCGGGAGGTGAGCCGTGAGGACCATCGTCAGAGGCAAGAACCTCGAGGTCCCCGACCGTGTGCGGCAGTACGCCGAACGCAAGTTCGCCCGGCTTGACCGGCTGTTCGATGACAACACGGACGCGGTCGTCGAGCTCTCGAATGAGGCGCATCGATCCGCCTCCGACGCCCACATCGCCGACGTCACGCTCGTCGTCGATGGGCGAACCCTCCGCAGCCGGGCCACCGGCGGCACGTACCAGGAAGCGCTGGACACGGTGGTCGACAAGGTCGAGCGCCAGGCGATCGACCACAAGGAGAAGCCGCGGGTCCGCGCCCGGCCCGAGGAGGAGAAGGCGCTGCTCCGGAAGATCGCCGACGGGACCGCGGAACCTGGCGGCGAGCGCCAGATCGTCAAGACCAAGCGCTTCGCGATCGAGCCGATGTTCGAGGAGGACGCCGTCGCGGCGATGGAGGACCTCGACCACGACTTCTACGTGTTCGTGAACGCCGAGACGGAGCGGATCTGCGTCCTCTACCGGCGGCGGGACGGTAACTTCGGGCTGATCGAGCCGGTCATGGGCGGCGAGTACACGCCGGAGCGGCGGTCCGGCTCGAAGGCCGGTCGCGCCTAGCGCTCGGCGTCCGAGGCGCGGCGGTACATCCCGGCATCGCGGGTCACGTAGCGGTCGTCGACCAGGTAGCGGCGCAGGGCCGCGACGTCCGGGTTGAACAGCGCGAGCCGCTGGTTGACCTCCTTTTCGGGGTACTCGCGATCCTCGACGAACACGCGCTCGAGCAGGAACCGGAGCACGACCTGGCGCTTCCGGTGCTGCGCGGGGATCGTCTCCAGGCGCCCGTCGACCAGGTACGAACGCAGGATCCGGGCGTCCTCGTCGCTCGCCCCCATGCGCTCGAGCGTCTCCGCATACGACGCGCCGTCGTGCGGCCACGGCCCGTTGGGTCCGCTTGACGCGGCGCCAGCCGCGTCCGTCTCGAGCTCCGACAGGGCACGCGCCAGCTCCCCCACCCGGTCCCACCGGGCGCGGAGGTTGTCGTATCGATCGCCCGTGCGCTCGATCAGGCCCGCCGCGATGAGGGTCTCCACCTGGCGGGCGATGGCCGGGACCGGCTGCCGCAACTCCATCGCCAGGTCCTCGATCGAGGCCGGCCGGCCGCCCACGCGCGCGACGATCCGCAGCCGGTTCGTGTCCACGAGTGCCCGCAGGCCGGCCAGGAGGTCAGGGTCCACGCCGCAGAGTGTAGGTGGCGGGCCCCGCCGCTCCGGTACGCTTCGCGCCGATGCTCCCGAACGGCCGGCGCCTCGGCGCCCACCTGCCCCTCGGCCACGGCATGCTCCGGGCAGCGGACCGGGCCGCCGAGATCCGCGCGTCGGCGATCCAGGTGTTCACCGACAACCCGACCTCATGGCGTCGCCGCTCGGCGCTCCCGCGCGACCTGCCGGCCTTCCGCGACCGCCTCGCGGCCGACGGGATCGCCCCGCTCGCGATCCACGCCCCCTACCTCGTCAACCTCGCCGGCCCGGACCCCGACGTCGTCGATCGTTCGGTCGCCGTCCTCGTCAATGAGCTGCGCGGCGCGGCCGCCGGGGGTGCGCAGCTGGTCAACGTCCACCTCGGGTCCCACCGCGGCTCCGGTGTCGAGGCGGGCGTCGCGGGGGTGGCCTCGGGGCTGCGGCGCGTGTTCGACCAGCTGGACGGGGAAGCCGATGACGTGACGCTGGTGGTCGAGAACGGCGCCGGCGGCGGGTCGGGGATCGGCGTCACGGTCGACGAGCTCGCGCGGGTCGAGGTGGCGGTCGCGGATGCGGGGGTCGGGCGCGAGCGGTTCGGCTACTGCCTCGACATCGCCCACCTGTGGGGGGCGGGGTACGCGATGGATGATCCGGTGGGGGTGGACGGCCTGATCGCCGAGTTCGACGCTGCCCTTGGCCTGGCTCGGCTGCGGATGGTCC
>DATDJA010000233.1:0-4904 GCA_036520795.1 Candidatus Limnocylindrales bacterium | reverse complement strand
CGACGAGTACCTCCTCCAGCCGGGCGACGCGATCAGCTTCGACTCGGCGACGCCGCACCGCCTGTTCAACGCCGGCGACGTGCCCGCGAGGGCCGTGTGGTTCGTGCAGGGGCGCGGGTCCGTGGACTTCGCCAGGCACTGACGCCGGGTCGACCCGGGCGTCGCTGGGTCGCCGGTCAGCGGGCCGCAACATCGTTGCAATCCTGCTTGACATGTGTTCATTGGCTTTGCACACTCGCCAGACGTCGTGGGTGACCCACGCGTGGAGGAGGACACATGCGCGCAGGTCTTGATTCGAGCCATGCCGGCATGCGGGTAGCGGGGCTCGTCGCGGTTGCGGCGGTCGCGTTCGCCGCGTGCAGCAGCCCAGCTGGGTCGGCCGTTGCATCGGCCGTAGCCTCGGCCGCGGCGGTGACGCCGGCACCGGCGACCGCAGCGCCGGCCAGCGAACCGGCGGCGAGCGCGTCGACGGCGATTATCAACAACGATCCGCTGGAGCTCGGCTACATCTCGTTCGCGGTCGAGAACAGCTACGACAAGCCGATGCTCGAGGCCGCCCAGGCCGCGGCCGCAGCCAACAACGCGAAGCTGACGGTGTTCGACGGCAACCTCGACCCGGGCACCCAGGTGAAGCTGCTCCAGGACGCCGTCACGTCCGGCAAGTTCGACGGGATCATCCTGCAGCCGGTCTACGGCGCGGGCCTCGTCGAGGACGCCAAGGCCGCGATCGCGGCCGGCGTCGCGATCGGCAACATCGACCAGATCCTGGGCGCCGACAACACCACCGCGGATCTCCAGATCCCTGGCCAGCTGTCAAACGTCGTGTTCGTCCCGAGCGAGCTCGGACGCAAGATCGGCGAGCTCGTCGTCACGGCGTGCGGCGACACGAAGCCGTGCAACGTCGGCTACATCTGGTCGGTCAAGGCCGCGGCGCTCGATGCGACGCTGCGCGAGGCCTTCGACAAGGCGACGGCCGTCAACCCCGACATCAAGGTCGTCGCCGAGGGCGAGTCGTTCTACACGACCCCGCTCGGCCTCAAGGCGGCCCAGGACATGCTGACCGCGCACCCCGAGATCAACGTGATCACCGGCGCCGACCAGGCGATCACCGGTGCGCTGCAGGCCGTTCAGGACGCGAGCCTGGCCGACAAGGTCAAGCTCGTCGGCTACGGCGGCGGTGACGTCGCGTTCAAGGGCATCAAGTCGGGCGAGCGATTCGGCACCGTCATGCAGGCCCCCGCGACGGAGGGCAAGCTGGGCACCGAGCAGTTCATCCAGGCCATCCGGACCGGCGTGCCGGCGGCGGGCGTCGACGTCCTCGCCAACCTGCCCGATGGCGGCGTGGTCACGCAGGAGAACGTGGACAAGTTCCTGACCCTCGCGGAGTGGCCGGGCTGACCTCCAACCAGGCGGCGCCCGCCGTGGCTCCGGACGGCGCCCACCTCGAGATCCTCGAGGTGGGCAAGTCGTTCGGCGGGACGCGGGCGCTCGACGACGTCTCGGTCACGATCACGGCCGGCTCCGTCCACGCCTTTGTCGGCGAGAACGGGGCCGGCAAGTCCACATTGGGCAAGATCGTGGCCGGGGTCTTCCCGCCCGATCAGGGCCAGCTCGCGCTGCGCGGCGAGATCGTCACGTTCCGGTCCCCGCGCGAGGCGCTCGCGCGGGGCATCGCGCTCGTCGCCCAGGAGGTCGCCGTCGTTCCCCGGCGCACCGTCGCCGAGAACGTGTTCCTGGGCACCGAGCCGCGGCGCTTCGGATTCGTCCAGCGTCGCCGCCTGCTCGAGCGGTTCGACCGTCTGGTCGCCGGCGCCGGCTTCGAGCTCCCGGCCGATGCCATCGTGGGGTCCCTTCCCCTGGCCAAACAACAGCAGGTCGAGATCCTGCGTGCCCTCGCCCGCGACGCCGAGCTGATCGTGTTCGACGAGCCGACCGCGGCCCTGTCGGCGATCGAGGTCCAGCGGTTCCACGAGATCGTGCGGACGCTGACCCGGAGCGGGCGTTCGGTGATCCTCGTGTCCCACTTCCTGGGCGAGGTGCTGGCCCTCGCCGACACGATCACGGTCCTGCGGGACGGCAAGCTGGTCAAGACCGGACCGGCAGCGGATGAGACCGAGGACACGCTTGTCGCGGCGATGCTCGGCCGGTCGGTCAGCCGGACCTACCCGCCCAAGCAGGTGCCGCCCGCGGATGCGCCCGTCGCCCTCACCGTCCGCGACCTGACGGCCGCGGGCGTGTCCGGTGCGTCGCTGGAGATCCGGGCCGGCGAGATCGTGGCCCTCGCGGGACTCGTCGGTGCGGGGCGCACGGAGCTCGCCCGGGCGATCTTCGGCGCGTCACCGGCCACCGCCGGCGAGATGACGGCCGGCACCAGCCGCCTCACCGGCACGCCCCTGGGGTCCCTCCGGGCCAACGTCTCGATGATCCCCGAGTCGCGCAAGGACGACGGGCTGCTGCTGCGCCGGCCGGTGCGCGAGAACGTCAGCCTCGCGAGCCTCCCGTCGCTCGGCCGGTTCGGGTTTGTCCGGCGGGGCGTCGAGGCGACCCGTGCCCGCGATGCGCTCCGGAAGGTGGCCGCGGCGGACAACCTCGAGGCGACCCCCGTGACGCTGTCGGGCGGCAACCAGCAGAAGCTCATGTTCGCCCGAGCCCTCCTCAACAAGCCTGCGGTGCTGATCGCCGACGAGCCGACCCGCGGCGTGGACATCGGCGCGAAGCGCGACATCTACGAGCTGATCGTCGGGCTCGCCGCCGGCGGCGTCGCGATCCTGCTGATCTCCAATGAGATCGAGGAGGTGCTGGGGCTCGCGCACCGGGTCGTCGTCATGCGCGGCGGGCGCGTCGTCGCGGAGGTGTCGGGCGACAACATCACCGAGGAGGCGATCCTGGCCGCCTCGTTCGGCCGGGCCTCGAGCGCCGCATGACCGAGACCACGTCCGCCGCCGAGGCGCCGGCCCCCAGTGCGACCAGCCGCGCGCGCGCCCTGATCGGCCGTGGCGGCATCGTCATCCCGTTCGTGATCGCGTTCGTGGTCCTGAGCCTGATCAGCCCGCCCTTCCTGCGCTTCCAGAACCTCGCCAACATCCTCGATCAGCAGAGCGGGATCATCATCGTCGCCGCCGCCGGAACGCTGGTGCTGATCGCGGGCGGCATCGACCTCTCGGTCGGGGCGATCTATGGCCTGGCCGGCGCGACCGCGGCGCAGCTCGCGGTGTCGTTCGGCCCGCCGGTCGGGATCATCGCGGCGATCCTCGTCGGGCTGATGATCGGCCTCTCGAACGGCGTCATCGTCACCCGCTTCCGGATCAACCCGCTGATCGGCACCCTCGCGATGACGTTCGTCGTCGGCGGCATCGGCGCGATCGCCACGCACGGCAACCTGATCGTGGTGTTCGACCATCCCGAGTTCAAGGTCTTCGCCGCCACGAAGATCGCCGGGATCTCGTCGGCGGCCTGGATGATGATCGCGTTCGCCATCGCCACGGCGATCCTGCTCAGCCGGACCACGTTCGGCCGCTACGTCTACGCGACCGGTGGCAACGCCGAGGCCGCGCGGCTGGGCGGCGTGCGGATCAACACCGTTCGCGTCGCGACCTACGCGCTCAGCGGCGCCGCCGCGGCCCTCGCCGGGACGCTCGACGCGTCGCGCGTGCTCTCCGCCCAGGCGTCGGCGGGCGACTTCCTGACGTTCACCGTCCTGACCGGCATCATCGTCGGCGGAACGAGCATCATGGGCGGCGAGGGCTCGGTCCAGCGGACGGTCATCGGCTGCCTGTTCGTCGCGCTCGTCGCGAACGGCTTCAACCTGCTCGGCCTCGACCCGTACTACCAGCAGATCACGCTCGGGATCATCCTCCTCCTCGCGGTCGGGACAGATGCCTGGTCGCGCCGCCAGGCCTGAGCGCAGCTAACACAGGGGGATCCGTGCACTCCGTCGGCCGCATCGACTGGTCATTCGCCGATCATCCCACGCCGGCATCGGCCCGCTCGTCGGGGCTGGCCCGCGTCGTCCTCGTGGGGCCTGAGCAGGGGGCCGTCCACACGGAGCTGGCGGCCGGCGCGTTCGTGCCCGGGGGCTGGCTGCGGCGGCACGTGCACTCGTTCGAGGAGGCGCTGTACGTCCTGGCGGGCGAGCTCGCGATCGAGATCGGCGGGACCGCCCACCGGCTGGTCGCCGGGGACTTCGCCCTGATGCCCATCGGGACCTGGCACGCGCTCGCCAGCGCCGGCGAGGGCCAGGTGCGCTGGCTGTCGGTCAGCACGCCCCAGCGCCTGACGCCGGACGCCGGACGCAAGGACACGTTCTTCACCCGCGGGACGTTCGACCCGGCCGACCTCGTGGCACGGGCGGCGCGCCCCCGGTTCGGCGACCCGGCCGTGCGCCTGGTCGGCCACTACGACGGCACGCCACCCCAGGTCGAGGCGCTGCGGGTCACGGATCCCGCGCGCGGCCGCAAGCCGGCCGGGATGGACACGGCGATCCTCGCCTACAGCGGGATCTCCGTGAAGATGCTCGTCGACAAGGTGTTCGGCGCGGACATGCTCACGATGTTCACGGTCGACTACGAGCTCAACGGCTCAGCCCAGGCGCACGACCACCCGTTCGAGGAGACCTACGTGTTCCTCGCGGGCGAGGTCGAGGCCGAGCTGGACGGCGAGCACCACACGCTCCGCCCTGGCGATGTCGTGTTCGCGGGCGTGGGCAGCCTCCACGGCTTCTACAACACCGGCACGGAGCGTGTCCGGTGGCTCGAGACCCAGGCGCCGCAACCGCCGGTCCGCCACGCGTACCGCTGGGCGCCGACATGGACGAAGTTCGAGGAGGACAACGATGTCGAATGAGGGAGCCGTCGTCGTCGTCGGCGGGACGCGGGCGATCGGGCTGGAGCTGGTCCGCCACTATG
>DATDJA010000232.1:0-2480 GCA_036520795.1 Candidatus Limnocylindrales bacterium | reverse complement strand
AACCAGGCCAACGCCTTCACCATGACGCAGGGTATCGGACACGCCGGGAACCTCCGCATCGCTGCACCTGTTATCGACGTGATCGGCGGGCGGATCCAGAGCTACACGCTTGGGCCTGGCGACGCCGGTTCGCTCCACTTCGCCGGTGATGTCGTGCGCTTCCATGGTGGCAACGGTACCTTCGCGATGGTCGATACCACGGTCGACGCGGGAAGCAGCGGCAACGGGGGCGACATCAACGTTCGAGCGACGGATGTGTTCGAGATCAGCCGCGGCGATCAGCCCGGCCAATGGACGCGCATGTCGACGTCGACGTTCGGCTCGGGGCGCGCCGGGTCGATGAACGTCGAGGCCGGCGCGATCAGGATCCTCGACGGCGACGTCGACAACGCCTCGATCTGGGCCGGCTCGGGCGGCAGCGGCAACGGCGGCAACATCGATCTGCGCGCCAGCCGGGAGATCCTGCTGACGGGCGGAACGCTGGTCCTCGCCTGGAACTGGAGCGCCGGCCGCGGCGGAGACGTTGCGCTTCGCGCCCCTTCGGTGGTACTGGCGGGCGGCTCGGTCCACGTGCAGACCGACGGGCCAGGCGCCGCGGGGAACGTGCTCGTCGAAGGGGAGACCGTGCGCGTCGCGGGCGGCAGCGTGCGCGGCGGCGGCATCGGGAGCTTCGTCAGCTACTGGGCCGGCGGCCGCGGCGGAGACATCACGATCCGCGCGTCCCGAGCGTTCGAGCTGGACGGCACCGCGGCGCTCTCGAACATCATATCCGCAGCCAACTTCGGGTCCACCGGCGACGCGGGAAGCGTCACGATCGAATCTCCGCGCGTGACGCTCTCGGGTCCTTCGATGATCTACGCGCCGGCCAACGGGTCGGGGAACGGCGGCAACGTCCTCATCCGCGCGCACGACATCGAGCTCGGCGCCGGCACCTCGATCGCGAGCGACAACCCGCCGTGGGGAGGTGGTCGCGGCGGAAGCATCACGATCGAAGGCACGGGTCGGCTCATCATGGCGGGAACGGGGGCGATCGCGCCGTTCGACCACTGGCACCTGCATCCCAACGACGCGCAGATCGTCGCGTGGACCGGCGGACCAGGCAAGGCGGGCGACGTCACGATCAGCGTTCCCGACATTCAGACGAACCTCAACTCGCAGATCGTGTCGTACACGTTCGGCTCCGGAGACGCCGGGACGATCACGCTGAACGCCGATCGGGTGAGGCTCGTCGACACGAGCGCGATCGTCACTTCCACGGAGCTCGGCAGCGGCAATGCCGGGCGTATCGTGCTCAACATCGGCGAGCACTTCGAGATGTCGCGGCGCGGGACCGTCGACGACGTCTATGCGGGGTACCACCTTTCCTCTCGCGGCGGCGTCATGAGCGTCTCAGGCGGTGCCGGGAACGCGGGCAACGTCGTGCTGCGCGCGCCCGAGGTGCTCCTCGACGACGCCCGGATCCAGACTTCGACCCGGCTGTCCGGCCAGGGTGGCCGGGTCGAGATCCAGGCCGGCGAGCTGACGCTCCGCAACGGGGGGCAGATCGACGCGAAGTCGCTCGCCGGATCGACCGCGGACGCCGGATCGATCCTCATTGACGTCGGCGACCGCTTCGAGATCAGGGGCATCAGCGCCGTCGACGGGGCGTTCTCCGGAGTCAACGCGGAAACGCTCGGCGAAGGGCGCGGCGGGAACGTGAGAATTGCGGCCGGGACGCTGGTCATCGATCGCGGCTTCGTGCGCTCCTCCACGGGTGCGTCGGGCAATGCGGGAACGGTTGATGTCAAAGCGGGGGATGTCCTGCTCGTCAACGGCGGCTCGATCGACGCGGGGACAGGGTCTGACAGCACCGGCGCGGGCGGAAGCGTCAACGTTTCCGCGACCGGCGCGATCGTCGTGCGCGGGATCGATCACAGCGCGAACGTCCCGGTCCTCGTTACCTACGCCAATCCGATCTTTGCGGGCTTCTTCACCGCCGGGCGGCCGCAGGGCGCTTCTCCAAGCAACATCTCCAGCAACACCGCGGGCTCGGGCGCCGGCGGGAACGTCACCCTGGGTGCCCCGTCGATCCGCGTCGAGGACGGTGGGCGGGTCACCGCCACCAGCACCGGCACCGGCAACGCCGGCTCGATCAACATCGCTGCGAGCGATGCACTGCGCCTCTTCGGCGGCACGATCTCGAGCGAAGCGCTCAACGCCGACGGCGGCAACATCGACATCCGCGTCGGCAACCTCGTGCACCTCAGGAACAGCGAGATCACCACCGCCGTGGGCTCCGGTCTCGGCGCCGGGGGCAACATCTTCATCGACCCGACCTTCGTGATCCTGGAGAACTCGAAGATCGCCGCCAACGCCTTCGGCGGCTCCGGGGGCAACATCCGGATCATCGCCACCTACTTCCTGAACACCCTCGACAGCCTGGTGGATGCCTCCTCGCAGGCGGGGCTGCCGGGGACGGTGCAGATCAGCTCGCCGAACAC
>DATDJA010000231.1:0-5270 GCA_036520795.1 Candidatus Limnocylindrales bacterium | reverse complement strand
GCACCTGGTCCATGGTCTCGACCGTGACCAGCTTGAGCTGCTTGCGGATTTCCTCGGGGATGTCCCGCAGGTCCTTCTCGTTGCGCTTGGGCAGGATGACCATGCCCGCGCCGGCGAGGTGGGCCGCGAGGATCTTGCTCTTGAGCCCGCCGATCGGCAGGACCCGGCCCCGGAGGGTGATCTCGCCGGTCATCGCGACGTCCTTGCGGACGGGGATCCCCGTGAGCGCCGACACCATCGCCGTCGCCATCGTGACGCCCGCTGACGGACCATCCTTGGGGATCGCCCCGGCGGGGACGTGGATGTGGAGCGTGTGCTTCTCGAACACCTCGCGCTCGATGCCGAGCTCGGCGGCGTTCGACCGGATCCAGGACAGGGCGGCCCTGGCCGACTCGCGCATGACGTCGCCCAGCTGGCCGGTGAGGATGAACTCCTCCTTGCCCTCCATCAGGGTGACCTCGACGGCGACCACGTCGCCTCCGACCTCGGTCACGACCAGGCCCGTCGCCGAGCCCGTCTGGTCCACGGCCTCGAGCTCGCCGTATTCGAAGCGCGGCGGCCCCAGGTACTCCTCGAGCTTCTTGACGTCGACGATCGTCTTGCGCTTGCGGCCCTCGGCGACCTGCCGGGCGACCTTGCGCATGATGCTGGCGAGCTCACGCTCCAGGTTCCGGACGCCCGCCTCCTTCGTGTAGGCCTGGACGAGCTCGGTGAGGACCTCGTCCGTGATCTCCACGCGCTTGGCGGTGAGGCCGTGATTCTCCATCTGCTTGGGGACGAGGAACCGCCGCGCGATCTCGACCTTTTCATGCTGCGTGTAGCCCGGCAGGAGGATGACCTCCATCCGGTCGCGCAGGGCGGCCGGGATCGGATCGAGCAGGTTCGCCGTGGCGACGAAGAGCACGCGCCGGAGGTCGAACGGGACCTCGAGGTAGTTGTCCTGGAAGCTGAAGTTCTGCTCCGGGTCCAGGACCTCGAGCAAGGCCGACGACGGGTCGCCACGGAAGTCCATGCCGATCTTGTCGACCTCGTCGAGCATGAACACGGGGTTGTTCGTGCCCGCGGTCTTGACGCTCTGGATGATCCGACCGGGCAAGGCGCCGATGTAGGTGCGGCGATGGCCCCGGATCTCCGCCTCGTCGTGGATTCCGCCGAGGCTCATCCGGACGAACTTGCGGCCCATCGCCTTGGCGATGCTCTTGCCCAGGCTGGTCTTGCCCACGCCGGGGGGGCCCACGAACAGCAGGATCGGGCTGCGGATCGTGTCCGCGAGCGTGCGCACGGAGAGGTACTCGAGGATGCGCTCCTTGACCTTCTCGAGGCCGTAGTGGTCCTCGTCGAGGATCAGGGCAGCCTCGCGGATGTCCAGCCGGTCGTCGGTCGAGACGTTCCAGGGCAGCGACACGAGCCAGTCGACGTAGGTGCGGATGACGCCGACCTCGGGGGAGGCCGACGGGATCCGGCTCATCCGGTCGATCTCCTTGATCGCCCGGGCCTTGATCTCGTCCGGCATGCCGGCCGCCTCGACCTTGTCGCGCAGCTCGTTGATCTCGGCCTGCTGCGGGTCGTCCTCGCCCAGCTCGCGCTGGATGGCCTTGAGCTGCTCGCGGAGGATGTACTCCCGCTGGGTCTTGTCCATCTCGGACTTGACCTCGCTCTGGATCTTCCCCTTGAGCTCGAGGATCTCGATCTGGCGGGCGAGGAACGCCGAGACGAGCTTCAGGCGCTGCTCGACGTCGATGGTCTCGAGGAGCTCCTGGCGCTGCTCGGTCGACATGTCGGGGCTGTAGGCCACCATGTCGGCGAGGAGGCCGGGCTCGGTGATGTTGCGGGCGGCGACGGCCGCCTCGGGCGGCACCGGCGCGCCGTTGGCCACGTACTGCTCGATCTGGGCCTGGACGCTGCGCACGAGCGCCTGGATCTCGACGCCTGTCGGGACGTCATCGGACAGCTCGTCGATCTCGGCGGCGAGGTAGGGGGACGTGCTCGCGAAGGCGCGGACGCGGATGCGGCCCTGACCCTGGACGATGGCCCGCACGGTCCCGTCCTGGAGCTGCACGACCTGGGCGATCTTGGCCAGCGTGCCGATGGCGTAGAGCTCGGAGGGATCGGAGATCTCCTCCTGCTCGGGCTGCCGCTGGGTGACGAGCGCGATCGGGCCGCCGTTCTCGACGGCGGCGTTGAGCGCCGCGACGCTCTTCTCGCGCCCCACCTGGAGCGGGACGATCATCTCCGGAAAGATGACCGTCTCCCGGAGCGCGACGAGCGGCAGCTCACGCGGGGTGGCTGCGGGCTTCTCCTCCGGGGTCGACGGTCGCTTGGCCATCAGGGTCTCCTTGAATGCCGGGTTTCGGTCCGGCGCGCTGGTGCGGTGATTCGGTGCTGTGACGTCATGCGGTCTTGCCCGGGTCCCGGTCGCTGCCGGCGGGCGTCGGTCGGGCGGCGGCCCGAGCGGCCGCCTCCTCGTTCTTCACTCTGGTGCCTTCGTCGTACAGGGCCTCGAGGATCCGGGTTCCGAGGCGCTCTTCGAGCTCGAACAGCGTCCGGACGCCGGCGAGGTTCACGCCGCGGTCCCGGGTCAGGTGGCGGATCCAGAGGATCCTCCGGATGTCCTCCTCCGAGTAGAGGCGGATATTGGTTGGCGTTCGTGCCGGACAGACGAGGCCCTCGTCCTCGTAGATGCGGAGCGTGCGGGGGTGGGCGGAGACCAGCGTCGCCGCGACGCTGATCACATAGACCGGTTGGGTCGGGTCCCGTTCCGGTCGGCGGAGAGCCATCAGTCAGAGTCCTCTGCCGGCGTCCGAGCCGGCGACGTGGTGGTGTTGCGATGTCCGACGGGACGGCTTCCCGAGGACACGCAACAGCCTAGAACCTTGACAATGGCGTTGTCAAGACACGTATCGGCAGAACGGTCGATTGCCTGTCTGCGCCAGCGTCTCGCAGGGGACAAACGAACACGGCGCCGCGGGTGACCCCACGGCGCCGTGCCGTTGCGCTGCGAATCCGAGCGGTGCTCGGGCGTTTCGTTGATCCGGGCCGCTAGCGCCGCTTGCGGTCGCCGTGATGGTGACCGTGGCGCTTCGGCTTCTCCTTGACGACGATCGTCTGGCTGCCGCACGGGCTCGACGCCTCGGCGTGGCGCTTGTCACCCGAGTACGTTGCCCAGAGCTCGTACCGTCCGGCGTTGCGCAACCAGGCGATGTCCGATCCGAGGACGCCGCGGTGCCACACGCGCCGGGTGCCCAGCTCGCGCGCGCCCGCGCCGGTCGAGCAGTTCGGTACGCCGTCGCCCTGCCGGCGGATCCAGTAGGTCACCTTGCCGCGGGCGCCCGGCAGCAGGCCGCCGAGCTTGGCCCATTCGCGGACCGGCGTGCCGGCCCATACGACCGCCCCATCCGGGAGGAACCGGCCGCGGAACGCCACCTTGGCGCCGGTCGCGAGCGTCGGCACGACGAGGTCGTCGTCGGGCGGGGGCGGTGCGTCCGGCGTGTCGCAGGCGTCGCCCACGCCGTCGTTGTCGTCATCGGCCTGGCCGGGGTTCGCGTCGTTGGGGCAGTTGTCGGTGGCATCCGGCACGCCGTCGCCATCCGCGTCGGGCGCGGGCGGGGGCACGTCGGGCGTGTCGCAGGCGTTGCCCACGCCGTCGTTGTCGTCATCGGCCTGGCCGGGGTTCGCGACCTCGGGGCAGTTGTCGGTGGCGTCCGGCACGTCGTCGCCATCCGCATCGGGCGCGGGCGGCGGCACGTCGGGCGTGTCGCAGGCGTCGCCAATGCCGTCGCCGTCGTCATCGGCCTGGCCGGGGTTCGCGTCGTTGGGGCAGTTGTCGGTCGCGTCCGGCACGCTGTCGCCATCCGCGTCGGGCAGGGGCGGCGGATCGACGGGCTGGTCAGGCTGGGAGCCGGTCACCTCGTAGGCGAGCTTGCCCTCGCCGGCGATCACCGCGAAGGACGCGCTCCGGGGCGGATAGCTGGCGTCCATCGGCGAGGCGGCGTAGTCGGAGCCGTCGACGTTGCCGTTGTGCGTCATCGCGGCGCCGGTCGTTCCGCCCCAGGTCGCGCTGCCCTGGGTGACCGAGATGACCAGGAAGTAGTCGTCCGCGGTCAGCATGAAGCCGCTGAACCAGACGCCCCCGGATCCGGGCAGGGTGTCCGAGTTGATGAGGTCGGCGGACGTCGCGCCGCTCCCGATCGAGCGGGTTACCCAGTACTTGGCCTTGCAGTCGCCGCACGTGATGTCCGTCGCCTTGACGACGAAGTTGGTGACGTCGCCTGTGAGCGTGAACGCGATCGCGGCCGATTCGCCCGCGTTGATGGTGCGCGAATGGCTGCCGTCGCTCGCGACCTGCACGAGCGTGCCGGTGAACGCCATTGCGGATGATGCCGGAACGAGCAGCATCGCCAGGACGGCAATCGACCCCCCGAGTGCCTGAAGTCGCCGATTCATGTGACCCCTCGCTGGCCCAGCGGTGCGTCGCGCCTGAACGACGCATCCGTGGGTCGGCCTCAGACGCTATAGGGGGAACAGCGGGGCGCAAGCGAGCCAGAGGTCCCGGTGACCAAAGTTCGGGTGACGGCGAGCACCGGGCACGAGGGCGCCGGCGGGCGGGAATCGGGGCGGGATCAGCCCTCCGAGGGGTCCCCGATGAGCTGGGCGCGGAGCTGGACCTCGCAGTCGGGACGGCCGATCGCGATGACCTTGTCGCCTTCCGCCAGCACGGTGTCCGACCGCAACGGGGTCGGCACGCCCGCGCGGATCACGCCGAACAGCGAGCAGCCGCTCGGGACGGACAGGTCGAGCGCGATCCTGCCGATCGCCGGCGAGCCAGCCTGCAGGTGCGCCTCGATGATCTCGAGCTCACCCACGCCCAGCGCCGCCAGGTGGAGCAGTTCGTGGACCGGGATGTCCTGCTCGATCGAGCCCAGCACCATCCGGGTCGGGCTGATGATCTCGTCCACGCCGAGGTGACGGAACAGCGCCTCGTTCTTGGGATTGTTCACGCGCGCGATCGTCCGCGGGACGTCGAAGTGATGCTTGGCCATCTGGCAGATCACGAGGTTGTCCTCGTCGTCGCCGGTCACGGCCGCCACGATGTCGGCGCGGTTGGCACCCGCCTCGTTGAGGTACTTGCCCTCGCAGCCGTCCTGCGCGATGACCACCGAGCCGATCTCGTCGGTGATCTGCTGCGCGCGACCGCGATCCTTCTCCATCAGGGCAACCTCGTGCCCGGACTCGATCAGCTCCTTGGTCAGGTAGTAGCCGACCTTGCCGCC
>DATDJA010000230.1:0-2107 GCA_036520795.1 Candidatus Limnocylindrales bacterium | reverse complement strand
AGTCGTCGCGCCGCGCCCGGGGGTTCCCGATGTGGGCGGCCCTGCGCCAGCTCGGGCGGAGCGGCGTCGCGGAGATGATCGGCCGGACCTCGGACCATGCGCAGCGGTTCGCCGCGGGCCTCGCGGATGCGCCGGGCGTGCGGATCCTCAACGACGTCGTGCTCAACCAGGTCCTGGTCCGGTTCGACGACCCGTCGGGCGGCGTCGAGGCAGGCAATGCGCGGACCGACGCCGTGATCGCGGCGATCCAGGCCGACGGGACGCTATGGCTGGGCGGCACTCGCTGGCATGACCTGCGGGCCATGCGGATCTCGGTGTCCGGATGGTCCACGACCGAGGCGGACGTGGACCGGTCGATCGCGGTGATCCGTCGCGTTGCGGACGGGATCCGCGCCGGGTAACTGATCAGCGTTGCTCCAGGGCCCGGCGCAATGGAACGCGAGAGGTTCACTCGCACTGCGCCAGGGCCAAGCAGATGCCGATCTGAACCCGTGGCGTTCCACTCGGCCGTCGATCGGGCCTGCGGAACGCCTGCGGTTCCATATTGGGGGAGTTGGGGCCGCGACCCGCTGCAGCGAACGTCAGGCGTTCCGCCGCGATCGCCTCGGCCGTGTGCTGTAATGACCGCCACGGCACGACCCGCCGGCTCCCACGTCGCGCACAGGCACGGTCGGGCTCCGGATCCCGACCGGAACGGAGGATCCATGGGCATCAGCACCTCGCCGGGCCTGACGAGCGAGGAGATCGTCTCGCTCTCCCGGTCGCACACCCTGTTCTCGTGGTCCGTCCAGAACGCCCTCGATCCGATCGCGATCGACCATGCCGAAGGCGTGTACCTGTACACGCCGGAGGGCCGGCGGATCCTCGACTTCAACGCGCAGCTGATGTCGGTCAACATCGGCCACGGCGACCGGCGCGTGATCGACGCGATGCACGAGCAGGCGCTCAAGCTGCAGTTCGTCCAGCCCGCGTTCACCACGGAGATCCGCGCCCGACTCGGCGCCAAGCTCGCCGAGATCCTGCCCGGCGACATGAACAAGGTGTTCTTCACCCTCGGCGGCGCCGAGGCGATCGAGAACGCGATCAAGCTCGCCCGTCACTACACGGGCCGGACCAAGCTGCTGGCCCGGTATCGCGCCTACCACGGCGCGACGTTCGGGGCGATGACCCTCACCGGCGACCCGCGTCGCTGGGCGAACGAACCCGGCCTCGTGGGCGTCGTCCGCTACCCGGATACCCACCGCTGGGGAGAGGCGGAGCCGCGCCCGGTGGCGGAGTCGCTCCAGGGCCTGGAGGACGTGATCAAGTACGAGGGCGCGGGCTCGATCGCCGCGGTGTTCCTCGAGACGATCGTGGGCACCAACGGCATCCTCATCCCGCCCGACGGCTATCTCCAGGGCGTCCGCGAGATCTGCGACCGCTACCAGATCCTCATGGTCTGCGACGAGGTCATGGCGGGGTTCGGGCGGACGGGCCGCTGGTTTGCCGTCGATCACTGGGACGTCGTGCCGGACCTGATGACGATGGCCAAGGGCCTGACGTCGAGCTACCTGCCCCTGGGCGCCGTCGCGATGCGCGACACGATCGCCGAGGCAATGGAAGGCCGCATGTTCTACGGCGGCCTCACCTACAGCAGCCACCCGGTGAGCCTCGCGGCGTCGCTGGCGACGATCGGCGTGTACGAGGAGGACGATCTCATCGGCAACGCCGCACGCCTCGACGGCGTGATGCGCGGTCACCACGAGCGCCTCGCGGCCAAGCACCCGTCGGTGGGCGCGCACCGCAACCTCGGCCTGTTCGGAATCCTCGAGCTCGTCCGGTCGCACGAGCCGTGGACACCGATGACGCCGTTCAACGGCACCAGCGACGAGATGAAGGCGGTCGGCAAGTTCCTGCGCGACAACGGCCTGTACACGATGATCGGCAACAACGCGATCCACACCAATCCGCCCCTGTGCATCACTGAGGAGCAGCTGGCGGAGGGCTTCGAGATCATCGACCGCGCCCTCGACATCGCCGACCAGGCCGTCACGGGCTGAGCACGAGCCAGCGAGCGAGGAGGACCAGGCGCGCGTGAGCGTCCCGGCCCAGAACGAGATCGGTCAGC
>DATDJA010000229.1:0-2189 GCA_036520795.1 Candidatus Limnocylindrales bacterium | reverse complement strand
TTCGAGCCGTTCGAGCGCTACGGGTTCAACAAGGCCCACGCCACCTGCTACGGCCTGATCGCCTACCAGACGGCCTACCTCAAGGCCAACTACACGGTCGAGTACATGACCTCGGTGCTGTCGGCGTTCCGCGACAACGCGGAGAAGGTGGCCGCGGCCGTCGCGGAGTGCCGGCGCCTGGGCATCGAGGTGGCCCCGCCCGACGTCCACCGCTCGGGCCTCGGGTTCACGGTCGAGGGGGAGTCGATCCGGTTCGGGCTGCTGGCGGTCAAGAACGTCGGCGAGGGTGCGATCCAGTCGATCATCGACGCCCGCGAGGCCGACGGCGAGTTCCGCTCCCTGACCGACTTCTGCTCGCGCGTCGACGTGCGGCTGGCCAACCGCAAGGTCCTGGAGTCGCTGGCCAAGGTCGGCGCGCTCAACGTGTTCGGGCACCCCGCGCAGATCCTGCTGGGGCTCGATGACGCCCTCGCCGCGGGCCAGGCGACCCAGCGCGACCGGATCACCGGCCAGACGTCGCTGTTCGACATGACCGGCGACGACTCGGCGGTCCTCGAGCGGCCGCTGCCCGTTACGCCCGAGACCCCGGTCCGCGAACGGCTGCGCTGGGAGAAGGAGCTGCTCGGCCTCTACCTCTCCGATCACCCGATGGGCGAGGTGGCGGAGCGCGTCGGGCACTTCGTCACCGCGTACTCGGGTGATCTCAAGGACGAGTCATTGGACGGCCAGCGCGTGGTCATCGGCGGGATCGTGACCGGATCCCGGACGGTGATCACGAAGTCGAAGTCGACGATGGCGGTCGTGACGCTCGAGGACCTGCAGGGGACGCTGGAGGTCGTGGTCTTCCCGCGGACGTACGAGCAGACCATCGGGACCTGGCGCGAGGGCGCGATCCTGCTCGTCGCGGGACGGGTCGACCACCGGGGCGAGGAGGCGTCGCTGCTCGCTGACGCGGTGTGGGACTGGGACACGGTCGCGGACCGCGGGGCCGAGGCGTTCGCGCGCGAGGTCGGGGCACTCGACCGGCGGGGCGGCGGGCGGCGTGGCGGGCCGGGCGCCCCGGGTTCGACCAATGGCCATGGGAACGGCAACGGGAACGGCTACGGCGCGCCGCGGGATCCCGTCGCCGTCGGGCCGGGCAGGGGAGCGGTCGTGCCCGCGGGGGCCGAAGCCACCGCCGTGCGCGTCTCGCCGACGCGAGCCGCCGATCCGTTCGATGTGGCTGTGGGGCCGTCCTCGGTCACGGAGGAGCCGGACCTGCCGCGCGTCGCGCCCGGCGAGCCGATCGCGACCTACGCGGAGCCGCCTGATCTCGCGAATGCCGCCATGGCCGGCGGCGCGGAGGAGGCCGAGGAGCCGCCGCTCCCCGACGAGCAGCGCAACGTCGCCGCCGCGGCCGCCCAGGCGCCGAGCGATCCCGTCGACGCCTCACCGGGCGCGGTGCTGAACGTGCGGTTCGCGCGGGACGCCGGGTCCGAGCGGGTGGTCTCGGCGATGCAGGCGTTCAAGTCCGTGCTCCGCGAGCGGCCGGGTGGCACGCGGGTCGTCGTGCACGTGCCGGCCCCCGGCGGCTCGGCGCTGCCGATGGAGCTGCGGGGCGTCGCCTACGACGCCGAGCTGCTGGCCGAGCTGCGTCGGCGGGTCGGCGAGGGGGTCATCGACCTCAGCCTGGGCTGAGCCCGGCGCCTCGGGCCTCCGGGCCCTACCGGCCGCTGCCGCAGCCGGCGAGGCGCCGTCGAGGTTCAGGCCTCGTCGACCGGGCCATGCGTGTTCCAGTCGGCCGCACGAGCCGCGACCGCGAGCACGATCCCCATCACGACGAAGGTCATCGCGATGCCCACGCCGTCCGCCTGGGTCCGCGAACCGGTGGCCGCGACGATCAGGCCGACCACGCCGGCGACGACATTGAAGGCACCGAGCCCGATCCCGAGCGAGGCGGCTTGGCGGCTGCCGAACGCCATCCCGAACCCGGCCACGAGGTGGGCCGCGGCGATCACGCCGAACAGCGCAAACAGCGGGGTCAGGGCGCGGATGGTGGCGACGTCACCGGCGTCGGCGACGACGATGCCGCGGGCGATGATCGCGCTGGCGACGCTCAGGCCGAGCACGGCCGAGGCGAGCACGACGCCCGTCGTGATGAACAGGAAGCCGGCGGTCAGGCGCGAGGCCACGCCACGCTGCGGCTGGGT
>DATDJA010000228.1:0-2259 GCA_036520795.1 Candidatus Limnocylindrales bacterium | reverse complement strand
GGGAGGCCGCCGCGGAGCTCGTCGCACCGCTGGAGCGGGCCGAGGGCGAGGACCCGTACGCGATCCAGCGCGACCTCCAGACGATGATGCAACGCCTGGTCGGCATCTTCCGGGTCGAGTCCGACCTCACCGAGGCGATCGAGGGGCTCGCCGAGCTGCGCCGCCGCTGGCAGACCGTGCGGGTGAGCGGCGGTCGTGTGTACAACCCGGGCTGGAACCTCGTGTTCGAGCTCGGCAACCTGCTCACGGTGTCCGAGGCGATCGCCCGGGCCGCGTTGCTGCGCACCGAGAGCCGGGGCGCCCACAGCCGCCTCGACTTCCCGGCTACGGACGAGAAGCGCTGGGGCGGCGTCAATACCGCCGTCGCGCGTGCGGCCGACGGATCGATGACCGTAGCCACCACGCCCCTCCCGGCCATGCCCGACGCGCTTCGCGGCCTGCTCGGCGGCGGTCATTGATGCGAGGAGGGACGGATGCCTGACGTGCGCCTGAAGGTCTTCCGCGGCGGTCCCGACGAGCCCGGCCACTTCGACGAGTTCGACGTGCCGGTGGAGGAGGGGATGGTCGTCCTCGACGCGCTCCACTGGATCCAGGGCCACGAGGCGCCGGATCTGGCGGTCCGCTGGAACTGCAAGGCGGCCAAGTGCGGCTCGTGCAGCGCCGAGGTCGACGGGCGGCCACGGCTGACCTGCAAGACCCGGCTGTCGGACTTCGATCTCGAGGAGACGATCACGGTCGAGCCCATGCGGGCGTTCCCGCTGATCCGCGACCTCGTGACCGACGTCTCGTGGAACTACGAGGTCAACAAGACGATCCAGTCGTTCACGCCGCCCGACGACGTCCCCCAGGAGGACTGGCGCTGGCAGCAGCAGGACATCGAGCGGGTGCAGGAATACCGCAAGTGCATCGAGTGCTTCCTGTGCCAGGACGTCTGCCACGTCCTCCGCAACCACGAGACCGAGAAGCCGTTCATGGGGCCTCGGTTCCTCGTGAGGGCGGCGGGTCTCGAGCTCCACCCGATCGACCAGGCCGATCGGCGCGAGTACCTCAAGGACAGCGGCGGCATCGGCTACTGCAACATCACCAAGTGCTGCACCGAGGTCTGCCCGGAGCACATCAAGATCACCGACAACGCGATCATCCCGCTCAAGGAGCGCGTGGCGGACGCGTACTACGACCCGATTCAGTGGGCCTGGCGCAAGCTCCGCAGGGGCGGGGACAAGGCAGGCCCGAAGGTCGAGCTGCCGGTCCTACAGGGCACGCCGCCGCCGGTCCCGGCGCCCGCAACACCCCCGGCCGATGTGGCTGACGGCCCCGCGCCCGATCCCGGCGACGCCGCTTGACCGACCCGATGTTCCCCGAGCTGGCGGCCGAGCCGGCCGATGGCACGGGGGAGACCGGGTCGCCGCGCGGCTACGTCATCCGCACCGACGGCGCGGCCCGCGGCAACCCCGGACCGGCCTCCCTGGGCGCCGCGCTGTTCGACCTCGACCGGCCCGACGCCCGCAATGACCGGGCCGAGCCCGACGCCTCGATCTCGGACTACCTGGGCATCCAGACCAACAATGTGGCCGAGTACACGGGCGTGGTCCGGGCGCTGGATCTGGCCCGCGAGCTCGGTGCGCGCGAGGTCCACCTGCTGCTCGACTCGAAGCTGATCGTGGAGCAGCTGACCGGTCGCTGGCGGGTCAAGGACAAGAAGCTGATCCCGCTGTGCTCGGCCGCGATGCGCACGCTGTCGGGCTTCGATCGATGGTCCGCGGCACACGTGCCGCGCGCGCTCAACAGCGTGGCCGACCGGCTGGCCAACGAGGCGATCGATCGGGCGCAGGCGGGCGGACCCGCGTCGGTGGTCCGCCGCCCGTAGGGCCGAGCCCGCGCGGCGTGCCCTACACTCCGCAGGCCAGCGAGGCGGCCGGACGGTCGCGCGCCCACCGGGCAACCGGTGGTCGTGAGGAAAGTCCGAGCTCCTCAGCGCAGGGCAGCGGGTAACGCCCGTCCGCCGCGAGGCGAGGACCAGTGCCACAGTGACGATGCCGGCCCTTCGGGGCCGGAGTGAAACGCGGCAAACTCTGCCCGGAGCAAGGCCAAATAGGAGGGCGCAACCCCGGTTCGCCGGGGGGAGAGGTGCGCTGCCCAGCCCTCGGGTCGGCTGCATGAGCCGTCGGGCAACCGGCGGTCGAGATGGATGACCGTCGTCGCGGTTCGCCGCGACACAGAACTCGGCTTACAGGCCGCTCTCGCTGGCGCTAGACCTGT
>DATDJA010000227.1:0-2796 GCA_036520795.1 Candidatus Limnocylindrales bacterium | reverse complement strand
GAGGAGATGCAGATCGAGCTGCACCAGATCCAGCAGGAAGTCGGGATCACGTTCATCTACGTGACCCACGACCAGGAAGAGGCCCTCACGATGAGCCACCGTCTGGCGGTGTTCAACGCCGGCCGGATCGTGCAGATCGGGGCCCCGGCAGAGGTCTACGAGCGTCCGGCGACCAGTTTCGTTGCGGGCTTCGTTGGCACCTCCAACCTCATTGCCGGCCAGACGGCGACGGCGATCGTCGGGCGCGATGGGACGTTCACGGTCCGGCCCGAGAAGATCCGGCTCGAGGACGCCGAAGGCGGTGGCGGGGCGGCGGCGACGACCAGCGACGCGCCCATCGGCGACGACGAGTACGCCGCGTCCGGACGGATCCGCTCGGTCGTCTACCTCGGCCCCGACACCCGCTTCCACGTCGCCCTCGACGCGGGCGGTGAGCTCGTGGTCACCCAGCAGAACCTCGCGACGACCTCGACCGAGGTCCTCGCCCAACAGGGGCGCGCTGTCCGCCTCGTGTGGAAGCGGCAGCACACCCGGGAGATCGCCGGGGGCTAGCCCGGCACCGGAACTGGAGGAGGAGAACGGATCATGCGCAGACCCATCCTGGCCCTGGTCGCCGTCGTCGCGTTGATGGCGGCCGCCTGTTCGAGTGGTGCGACGCCCAGCGCAGCCCCAAGTCAGGCCGCGACCGCGGCTCCGACGCCAGCGCCGACGCCGGCGGCGAGTGCTCCGGCCAGCGCGTCCGCGGAGGCCCCGAGCCAGGCCGCCGCGAGCCTGATCCCGAGCGAGTACGGCACCATGACGCCGCTCAAGCCGGCGGTCGACCTGAGCACGGTCGGCGGGCCGGGCGAAGGCGAGCTGAACATCATCATCTGGGCCGGCTACGCGGAGGACGGCTCCAACGTCGCCGAGTACGACTGGGTGAAGCCATTCACCGAGGCCACCGGCTGCAAGGTCAACACCAAGATCGGCAACACCTCCGACGAGATGGTCTCCCTCGTCCGCGGGGGCGGCTACGACGGGGTGAGCGCCTCCGGCGACGCGTCCCTGCGCCTCATCCTCGACGGGAACGTCGCCCCGATCGACCCGGCCACGATCCCCGGCTTCGGCGATGTCGCGCCGTTCCTGCAGAACGCGCCCCACTACGTGGTCGACGGGAAGCACTACGGCACCCCGCATGGCTGGGGCGGTAACACGCTCCTCTACAACACGGAGGAGGTCACGCCCGCCCCGACCAGCTGGGACGTGGTGTTCGACCCGGCGAAGGCAGAGCCCTACGCCGGCAAGATCACGGCCTACGACGCCCCGATCTACATCGCCGATGCCGCCCTGTATCTCAAGGCCCATCGGCCCGAGCTCGGGATCACCGACCCGTACGAGCTCACCCAGCCGCAGTTCGACGCCGCGGTGGAGCTGCTCAAGCAGCAGCGGCCGTGGGTCGGCAAGTACTGGTCGGCGTTCGCCGACGAGATCGACAACTTCACCAACGGGACCACGATCGTAGGCACGACCTGGCCCTACCAATACAACACCCTGCTCGCGGGGGGCACGCCGGTCGCCCAGGTCGTGCCGACCGAGGGCATGACCGGATGGGCGGACACGTGGATGCTCACGTCCGACGCCACCCACCCGAACTGCATGCTCAAGTGGATGACCTGGATGCTGACGCCCGAGGTCCAGGCGCAGGTCGCCGAGTCCTTCGGCGAGGCGCCCGCCAACCCGAAGGCATGCAAGTACCTCGACGCCGTCTACGCCTCGTACGGGATCAAGGACTTCTGCACCGGGTACGGCGTCAACGACCCGAACTTCTACAACTCGATCGCCTTCTGGAAGACGCCGCAGGTCGACTGCGGCACCGGCGGCACCGAGCCATGCATCGACTTCGCCACCTGGACCCAGAAGTGGACGGAGATCAAGGGCTGACGGGCTCGCCTCGCCGGTCCGCGGGGGTGACCGGACACCGGTCGCCCCCGTCCCGGCCGTCCGCGTGACAAGCCGCGCGGAGGGAGCGCCGCCGCAGGGCCTGCGGCGGCGCCTCTTCGCGTTCCTCTACCGCCATCGCACCCTCCAGGCGGTGCTGCTCCTCACGCCCCCGATGGGCTGGTTCGCCGTCGTCTACCTGGGCTCGCTCGTTGTCCTGTTCGTCGCGGCGTTCTGGTCGCTCGATCCGCTCACCTCGGCGGTGAAGCAGGAGTTCACGCTCAAGAACTTCCAGCAGCTGTTCACGGACCCGGTCTACCGGACGATCACGCTGCGCACGATCGCCTTCGCGGCGGTCGTGACGTTGTTCGACGCGGTCATCGCGTTTCCCATCGCCTACTACATGGCCCGGATCGCAGGCCCGCGGGTGCGCGCGATCCTGTTCATGCTCGTCCTGATGCCGCTGTGGTCGAGCTATCTCGTCCGCGTCTACGCCTGGCGGGTGATCCTGGCCAAGGGCGGGCCGTTGGAGTGGTTCTTCGCCCAGCTCGGCATCCCAGGGGTTGTCCTGTACCCGAGCGACATTGCGGTGCTGATCGTGTTCACCTACATCTGGCTGCCGTTCATGATCCTGCCGATCTACGCCGGCCTCGAGCGGATCCCCGGCTCGTTCCTCGAGGCGTCCGGCGACCTCGGGGCCCGCCCGACCACCACCTTCCGACGCGTGGTCTTCCCGCTGGCGTTCCCGGCCATCGTCGCGGGCTCAATCTTCACGTTCTCGCTGACCCTGGGCGACTACATCACGCCCGGCCTCGTGTCGAACACGCAGTTCATCGGCAACGTGATCTACGAGAGTCAGGGTGTGGCCGGAAACATCCC
>DATDJA010000226.1:0-4242 GCA_036520795.1 Candidatus Limnocylindrales bacterium | reverse complement strand
CGTCAAGTCCTACCTCGGTGTCCCGATCCTCCTCGGCGACCGGGCGATCGGCGCGATCAGCGTGCAGAGCATGCAGGAGGAGGGCCGCTTCGGCGCGGCCGACGTCCGCCTCCTCGGCACGATCGCCGCCAGCGTCGGCGTCGCGATCCAGAACGCCCAGCTGTTCCGGGACGCCGGGCGACGGTTCGACGAGATGGCGGCCCTCGCGGACGCGGCGCGTGAAATCTCGGCCACGCTCGAGCCCACCGTCGTGCTGGAGCGGATGACCGAGCGCGCACGCACGCTCATCGGGGTCGACACCAGCGCGGTCTACCTCGCCGATCCCGACGGGCAGGCATTCCGCGCCGTCGTCGCCATCGGGGCAGTCGCGGACGCGATCCGCGCCGACTCCATCGTGCTCGGAGAGGGCATCATCGGCGACGTCGTCGCGAAGCGGCGGGCGGAGATCGTCAACGATGTCGCGGGGGACCCACGCGGGGTGCCGATCCCGGGCACGAGCAAGGAAGCCGAGGAGCGGCTGATGGCCGCGCCGCTGTTGGCTCGCGACCGGGTCATTGGCGTGATGGCCGTGTGGCGTGCGGCGCCGGGCCGTCCGTTCACCGACGCCGACCTGGCGTTCTTCGAGGGCCTCGCCCAGCAGGCGACCATCGCGATCGAGAATGCCAGGTTCTACTCCGATGCCCTGGAGGCGAGCCGGGCCGCAGAGGACGCGAACCAGGCCAAGAGCACGTTCCTCGCGGCGATGAGCCACGAGATCCGGACGCCCATGAACGCGATCATCGGGATGAGCGGGCTCCTGCTCGACACGCCGCTTGACACCGAGCAGCGCGATTACGCCGAGACGATCAAGACCTCGGGCGACGCGCTGCTCACCGTGATCAACGACATCCTCGACTTCTCCAAGATCGAGGCCGGCAAGGTGGAGCTGGACGCGGCGCCGATGGAGCTGCGGCGGGTCGTGGAAGGGGCGCTCGACCTGCTGGCGGCGGAGGCCTCGGCCAAGGACGTCGAGCTCGTGTATGCCGTCGACGACGACCTGCCGGCCGGCATCGTCGGCGACGCCGGGCGGTTCCGCCAGATCGTGATCAACCTGCTGTCGAACGCCCTCAAGTTCACCGAGTCGGGCGAGGTCGAGCTCCGCCTCGGTGGCTCGCCGATCGCGGGCCCGGGCCGCTCCGCGGCCCATCGCTGGGAGATCTGGGTGACGGTGCGCGACACAGGCATCGGCATCCCGCCCGAGGCGATGGATCGCCTGTTCCGGTCGTTCAGCCAGGTCGACGTGTCGATCTCCCGCCGGTTCGGCGGGACCGGCCTGGGGCTCGCGATCAGCCGGCGGCTGGCCGAGCTGATGGACGGCAGCGTGACCGCCGAGAGCAGCGGGGTCCCGGGCGAGGGCAGCACGTTCCGCCTGGTCATCCGGGCCGACGAGGCGGCGCTGCCGGTGCCAGCGCCGGCCGCCGACCCGATCGACATCGCCGGCCGGACGGTCCTCGTCGTCGACGACAACGCCACCAACCTGCGGATCCTGGACGCGCAGCTCGGGCGGTGGCGGATGGCCGTCCGCTCGACGCGCTCACCGGCAGAGGCGCTGGCGTGGGTCCAGGCAGGCGCGTCGTTCGACCTCGCGATCGTCGACTTCCACATGCCGGTCATGGACGGTCTGACGTTGGGTCACGAGCTCCAGGCGGTCCACCCCGAGGCACCGCTCCCGATCGTGATCGTCTCGTCCGTGGGGGCGCGCGACCGGCGCGAATCGTTCGTCGCCGCCGAGCTCACCAAGCCGGTGAAGCCCTCGGCGCTGCATGATGCGGTGATGACGGCCCTCGGCCGCGTCACCCGTCCCGAGGCCGTCCCGGTCGCAAAGGCGAGCCCGGACGCGCGCCTCGCCGAAGACCGGCCGCATCGCATCCTGCTCGCGGAGGACAACGCGGTGAACCAGAAGCTCGCGCTCCGCCTGCTCGAGCGCATGGGCTACACGGCCGACGTCGCGGAGAGCGGCCAGGAAGTCCTCGATGCGCTCGAGCGTGACCCGTACGACCTCGTGCTGATGGACGTCCAGATGCCGGAGATGGACGGCCTCGAGGCGACCCGACGGGCGCGCGCCCGGTGGCGCGAACGGTCCCTGTGGATCATCGCGATGACGGCCAACGCCATGGAGGGTGATCGCGAGATGTGCCTCGCGGCCGGGATGAACGACTACATCTCGAAACCGATCCGCCCGGACGTCCTGGCGGGCGCGCTCGCATCGGCGCCGGTTGCCGCGGAGACATCGGTCGCACGGGGCCAGGCCCGTGGCTGAGACGCTGGACGCCGCCGTCCTGGCGGAGCTGCTCGAGGCGGTCGGCGACGATCCCGCCTTCGTCGACGAGCTGGTGGACACGTTCCTCGCCGAGGCGCCTGGGTTCATGAGCGCAATCGACGGAGCCGTCGCCGCAGGCGATGCCGGCGCGCTCCTCGTGCCCGCCCACACGCTCAAGGGCAACGCCTCCACCATCGGAGCGGGGCGGCTCGCGGAGATCTCGCGCACCCTCGAGGAGCGCGCGCGGCGCGGGGACCTGGACGGCGCCGGCTCCGATGCCGCGGCGGCTCGAGCTGAGCTGGCACACGTGGTCACGGCGCTCGACGCACAGCGCGCCAGGCGGTGGACGGCGTGAGCGAGGGCGGCCGGATCCTCGTCGTCGACGACAGCCGGCTCAACCGCCAGACGCTGGCCCGGCTGCTGGGCGGGCTCGGCCACGAGGTGGTCGAGGCGGAGGATGGCCGCGTCGCGCTCGAGCTCCTCGGCGAGGACGGTGCCGGGATCGACGTCGTCCTGCTCGATCTCGTCATGCCCGAGCTCGACGGCTTCAGCGTGCTGGCCGCGATCCGGGCGAACCCGGCCCTCGCGCGCATCCCGGTCATCGTCGTGTCCGGCCTCGACGACCTCGACGGGATCGTGCGCTGCGTCGAGATGGGGGCCGCCGACTACCTTCCGCGGCCGATCAAGCCGACGCTGCTCCGCGCGCGGGTCGCCACGTCCCTCGCCGAGAAGCGGCTGCGCGACGACAACGCCCGCCTCCTCGCCACGGTGGATCGCCAGCGCGAGGAGCTGTCGCGCTTCCTGTCGCCGCAGGTGGCCGCTCTCGTGTCGACGCCCGAGGGCGAGCAGCTGCTCGCCGGGCATCGGCGGGTCGTCACCGCGGTGTTCTGCGACCTGCGCGGCTACACGGCGTTCGGCGAGATCGCCGAGCCGGAGGAGCTGCTCGACGTCGTCCGCGAGTACCACGCGGCGATGGGCCGGCGGATCATCGAGTTCGAGGGCACGCTCGAGCACTTCGCAGGGGACGGGATGCACATCTTCTTCAACGACCCGGTCCTCCAGGTGGACCATCCGCTGCGGGCCGTCCGGATGGCGACGGCGATGCGCGAGGATGTGCTCGAGCTCGCGGCCGGGTGGGCCAGACGTGGCTACGACCTCGGGTTCGGGGTCGGGATCGCGGAGGGGTTCGCCACAGCGGGCCGGATCGGGTACGAGGGCCGCTACGACTACGCGGCCATCGGGAATGCCGTGACGCTCGCCGCACGCCTGAGCGGCAAGGCCGCCACGGGGCAGATCCTCATCTCGCAGCGCTCGTACGCGGCCATCGAAGAAACCGTCGAGGCGGAGGAGGTGTCCGGGCTCGAGCTGAAGGGGATCAGCCACCCGGTCACCGCGTGGAACGTCCTCGGCCTGCGCAGGTCCGGCGACGCCGGCGCGCCGGACGAGGTCGCGATGCGCCGCGCCGCGGGCTAGTCTGATCGACTTACACCGGCCACCACGGAGTGCGGCATGCGACTCGACGGCAAGGTCTCGATCATCACGGGCGGCGGCAGCGGCATGGGCCGTGTCGCGGCCGAGCTGTTCGCCCGGGAGGGTGCGCGGGTGGTCGTCGCCGACTACAGCGAAGCCGCGGGGCTCGAGACCGTCGAGCGCGTGACGGCAACCGGTGGCCAGGCGACGTTCGTCCGCGCCGACGTGTCCGTCGAGGCCGACGCGCGGGCGATGGTCCAGCACGCCGTCACCACCTACGGCCGCGTCGACGCCCTGTACAACAACGCCGGGATCATGCCCGAGGCCGACCACTCGGTCATCGACACCGACGTCGACACGTGGGATCGGGTCATGGCCATCAACGTCCGGGGCGTGTTCCTGGGCTGCAAGTTCGCCATCCCGGCGATGCTCGACCAGGGCTCGGGGTCGATCATCAACATCGCGAGCTTCGT
>DATDJA010000225.1:0-2851 GCA_036520795.1 Candidatus Limnocylindrales bacterium | reverse complement strand
GGGTTCATGGCCGCGCACTCGAGCCGGGCGCGGATCGGCCTCATGGTCGGCGGCGTGCACTACCGCCAAGCCCCGCTTTGGGTCAAGGCCACGACGACCCTCGACGTGCTGTCCGGCGGCCGCGCCTGGCTGGGCATCGGCGCGGCCTGGAACCAGCAGGAGTCGAACGGGCTCGGGTTTCCGTTTCCGCCGCTCGGCGAGCGGTTCGAGATGCTCGAGGACACCCTGCGCTATGCCCACGACATGTGGTCGGGCGAGCGCGGCACGGAGGCGGCGTTCGAGGGCCGCCACGTCAGCGCGATGCACCTGCTGAACTCCCCGCAGTCGATCAGCCGGCCCCGTCCGCCGATCATGGTCGGGGGCGGCGGGGAGCAGAAGACGCTGCGCCTGGTCGCGAAGTACGCCGACGCCACGAACGTGTTCGGCGGCCCGGAGACGATTCACCACAAGTACGAGGTCCTGCGCCGCCATTGCGAGGCGATCGGGCGCGACCCGGACGAGATCGAACGCTCGACGCTGCAGTCGGTCCGGATCGCTCTCGCGGGCGGTGACGGTGACAGCCCGCAGCAGATCATCGACCGCTTCGGGGACCTCGCGGACGCCGGCTGCCAGCACGTGATCTTCGGCCTCCACGATGTCTGGGACCCGCGCACGATCGAGGCGCTCCGCCGGGACGTGCTCCCCGAGGTCGCGAAGCTCTAGGCGGGGTGCGGCTCCGGCGGGATGCGTGCGGTGCGCACGGGGCGCACCAGCGCGAACGCCAGCCCCGACACCGCGAGCGCGAGGCCCATCAACGCGAGCGTCGCGGCACCGCCGATGCTGTCGAGCAGGACGCCCGTGAGGATCGCCCCGATCGGCGTCAACCCGACCGACACCGTTCGTGCGGTCGCCCCGACCCGGCCGAGCATGGCGTCCGGCGAGAGCAGCGTCCGCATCGTGATGTAGGCGACGAGGATGTTCGCGTTCACGGCACCCGCGACGAAGGCGACCGCGACCATCACGGGCTCCGACACGCCGGTCGCGATGACCAGCAGGCAGCCACCGAACACCGCCGCCCCGACGAGCATGACGACGCCGGTCGCCCGGAACGCGAGGCGCGCGGCCAGGACCGAGCCGGCGAGCGACCCCAGGGCAAACCCCGAAAGGACCACCCCGACGACCTCCGACCCGAGCCCGCGGCTCACGGTGATGTAGTAGATCGTGGCGGTCGTGAGGCCGGCCGAGATCACCGATGTCGTCGTCCACAGGGCGATGCAGGCGCGCAGCGTCGGCTGCCGGACGACGTACGCGACGCCCTCGCGGATGTCGGCAAGGATGTGGGTCTCGACGCTCCGGGCCGCCGCGCGGAGGGGTCGCCGGACGAGCAGCATCGCGCCGGCCGACAGCAGGAACGTGACGGCGTCGATCGCGATGGTCGCGCCGGGGCCGATGGTGGCGGCGAGGAGTCCGGCGAGGGCGGGGCCGACGATCCAGCCGACGTTGAACACCGCCTCGAAGATCGCGTTGGCCCGGGGGACCTCGGCGCGCCCGACCAGCCCCGGAACCGACGCCGTGTACGCGGCCAGCCACAGGACCCGGAACACGTTCATCGGGAACGTCACGGCGAGAATCACGGCGAGCGTCGGCCCGTCGAGGTACACGGAGATCGGGACCAGCGCCGTCAGCAGGCACCGGCCGAGATCCGCGCCGAACATCATCTTCCTGCGGTCCCAGCGATCGGCGTACGCGCCGGCCGGCAGCCCGACGATCAGGTCGGGCAGCGTCGTGAGGACGCCGACGACGCCCATCGCCAGGCCGGACCCCGTCAACGCGAGCACGAGCAGCGGCATCGCCGTGTTGGTGATCGAGTCGCCGAACGAGCTGATCCCCTGCCCGAACAGAACCACCAGGAAGTCGCGGTTGTCGCGCAACCGTTCCTCGCCGGGTTCGGCCGCCGGGGCAAGGTGGACCGGGACCTCCTCGGGACCCGTCGGCCCGGGGATGACGAGGTTCGAGTCGGGGCGTTCGTGGGTGCCGGTCACGGCTCCGAGGGTACCGGTGCACACCGGCTCGCGGCGAGGGCCGCGTATACCCCCCAGGGGTATCGATGGCTGCGTGCTACATTGGGAGCAGGCACGCTCAGCAGACAGAGACGACAATCGCACCCATGACCGACGACCAACGACCCGACGGCGACGCCGCGGAGGCCAGCCGCAACGGCTCCGCGAGCCCCTTCGGGGACCTCAAGATCAACTTCGGCGCTGGCGATGCGTCCTCGCCCCTCGATGGTTCGGTCCCGTTCGGCGGCGCGATCTCGATGATCGGCGACCCGGGTGACGCGGCCGCCGTCTCCCCGGCGCCCGGCGGTCCCAACGACGGTGCCCCGGTCCACGGCCGCACCGAGTCCAAGGTGCTCGTCATCGGCAGCGGACCCGCCGGGCTCACGGCCGCGATCTACGCCGCCAGGGCCAACCTCGAGCCCATCGTGATCGCCGGGTCGGAGGCGGGCGGCCAGCTGATGCTCACCAGCGAGGTCGAGAACTATCCGGGCTTTCCGGAGGGCATCGACGGCCCGGACCTGATGAACCGCTTTCGCGAGCAGGCCGCCCGGTTCGGGACGACCATCGTCGACGTCGACATCGAACGCGTCGACTTCTCCAGCCGGCCGTTCCGGGTCTGGGCGCGCGGCGTCGAGTACCGCGGCGAGTCGGTGATCATCGCGACCGGCGCGTCGGCCATCTGGCTGGACCTCGAGAGCGAGCAGCGGCTCCGCGGGCGAGGCGTGTCGGCGTGCGCGACCTGCGACGGCTTCTTCTTCCGCGATCGCGAGATCGCCGTGGTCGGCGGCGGCGACTCCGCGATGGAGGAGGCG
>DATDJA010000224.1:0-5691 GCA_036520795.1 Candidatus Limnocylindrales bacterium | reverse complement strand
TAGGGCGTGAACTCCTCGACCTTGCCCACGATCTGGTCGCCGACGCCGAGGGCGAACAGGATCTCCGTGGCCGCGTTCGTGATCGACGCGATCTTGGTCGGGGCGGCGGGGAGGGTGACCTCGTTGCCCTCGTCGTCGGTGAGGGTGAGCGGGAAGGTGGGTGCCGGCGTCGGCGTGGGCGCTGCGGTCGGCTCGGGCGTGGCGACCGACGGGGCGGGCGTCGCCGTCGCGAGCGCGGCCTCGGTGGCGCTCGGGCTCGCGGCCGGCGTCGTGCAGGCGGCGAGGACCGTCGCAAGGAGCAGGAGCAACAGGGCGGGGAAGGCGTGATGGCGACGGCGATGCGTCGCGCGGGAGCGTGCGTCCACGGGTACTCCGGGTGGCAGGGGTTGGAGGAAACGAAAGACCCCTCTCTTCGGGATCGAAGGAGGGGTCAGGCGGTAGATCGCACGATGCGCCTGACCTTTCTCTCGAAGGCTCGAGCGGCGACGGCGGATCGGCGACCGGACTTCCGCCCCAATGGGGCGGTCACCGTAGCGGGACTGTGCCGGACTCACACCGGCTTCGCGATCACACCGCGTCGGGGCTATTCAGGGCCTCACGGGCCCGGCTGATGGCCGCAGCGTACCACCGGCCCCGGGCGATAAGTCCGGGATAAGCGGCCATCGCGACACTGGTGACCTCGCCCTCCTCCCGCCCGGTCGTGTCCCCGCCGGAGGAGGTCACTCGTGGAGGTGATCCGATTCGCGCGTGCGCTCGTGCCCCTGGCGGCGATCACGCTGATGAGCACCCCGGGAGCCATGCGGCCCGCGGTGTCCGGGACGGCGGACCCGCCCTGGGATCCGCCCGCGTGCCTCGTCGCCGTGGGCGTGCCGCCGGCCGCGGCGGGCACGGCGTGGTACCGCACGGACGCCACGCTCGATGCGTCGGGCACGCTCGCGGGCCAGCAGTTGACGGTCGGCGTCGTCGGCGGAGGCGAGCGGCGGGTCGCGCTGCCCGCGGAGTCGTTCGCGTCCGGGCCGGTGCGCGGCCTCGTGACGGTCGGCGATGACGACGGGACCCGCTCGCGGCTGCGCGTCGTCGACCCGGCACATGGCTGCGCCTGGACGATCGCCGTCGAGGCGACCGTCATCAGGAGTGCGATCCTGGCACCGGATGCCGGCTCGACCTGGGAGCACCGTGTCGACCGGGCGACGCGTGCGGACCTCGGCGTCTGGCGGCGTCCCGTCAGCGGCGGCATCGCGTCGCGGGTCGCGCCCGGGCTCGCCCCCGACGTTGCCCACGGCCGGACGTTCGCGACGGACCTGCGCTGGGCGCCGGACGGGCGGCGTGTGATCGCGTCCTGTGGTGAGCTCGCCTGCCGGACCCGGCTCGTCGATCCGGCGACCGGCCTGACCGAGATGACGAGTCGCACCGGGCCCGTGATCGGTGTCGCCGGCACACGCGTGATTGCGTACGGCGTTTGCCCGGGACTTCCGTGCCCGGTGCGGGCAACCGAGCCATCCACGGGCGCCGTCGAGACCCTCGTCGACGAGGCTGGGCCGGCAGCCCTGGCGGTCGGCGCGCTGGTGTACGAGCGCGATGGCCATCTCGTCAGCCAGGACCTGCGGACACGAGTCGTCTCGGACGTGGCGGCATCGGATGGCCTCGCCCCCCTGCCTGGCGGCTCGGGCGCCACAGCCGGCATGGACCTGCCCGCCGGTTCGGTGACGCTCGCGGCGGCCGGGCAACGGCCTGCCCCATCGACCGCTAGGCGATTTGACCCGTTCACCTCCGCCATCGGACCCATCGAGGCGGTGCAGCGATGATCACCAGGCTCCACGCATTCGCCGGAGTGGCTCTGGCGCTGATCATCGTCGGCGCGCTCGCGGCGCCCGCCGCCGCGCACGGCCCGGACCCGATCCTCGGCGGCGGGCTGTATGCCCAGAACCTCGACCTCAAGTACCGCTGGGCCGGCGGCGGCACTCCGCCCGCCGCGATGAAGAGCGCGATCAACGACGCCGCTGACGATTCGAACGCCACGCGCAAGTCGAAGGCGCCGACCTTCGACTACGCCGCCTCCGCAGACAACGTCGTGTACTACGGGTCCGACGTCCCGTGTGGCGTCAACGGCCTCGCCTGCATGCGCCGCGACCCACCCGACTGGTTCGGCGTGTGGTTCCGCGAGAACGGTCACCGGTTCGACTGGGGCACGCTCCGCTGGTGCGAGCTCGCCGGCGGGCCGGACGGCTGCTACCAGGTCGAGAACGTGATGCTCGACGAGCTCGGGCATGTCCTCGTCCTCGACCACCACGACAACTTCGGCGACGACAGTGACTACGGCGATGCCGTGGTCCAGACCTACTCCCGGACGAAGCCCAAGGCCGGCTGGAACGCCCACGCCTACGGGCGTTGCGACGTGGCGACCCTCCAGCAGCAGTACGACGTCGCGAACTCCAGCACGCTCTACAGCACCTGCCTCGACGTTCCCACCGAGCTGTCGGTCTCACCATCGAGGTCCTCGGTCGTCGCCGGTGGCATGGTGACGTTCACGGCGACGCTCGGGACGGACGGCACCGGGAAGCTCTCGAACAACCTGGTGAGCGGCCGCACGGTCGTGCTCCAGCAGCGTCTGAGCTCCGGCTGGAGCGACATCCTGACGATGAATGCGGCGTCCGAGGCCGGCACCTACACCGGCAGCGTGAGCGTCTGGGCAACGCGCGACTACCGGGCGCTGTTCCGCAAGCCGGCGAACGAGGGCCTCAAGTCGTCGTCCTCGCCGGCCAGGACCGTGACCGTGACCGCGCCCTGCCGGCAGCCCTGTCCACAGCTCGAAGGAGGGTCAGGCGGGTGACGAGTCCGACGGCTGTCTCGAGTGGAGGCGGAGCGCATCGGTGGCTGGCGCTCGGAGCCCTCGTCGTGGTTGTGGCCGCCTGTTCGGGACCGGCGGGCTCCCCGTCGGCGGCGAGCGGCACGCCGGCTCCCGCATCGGCCGAAGTCCCGGCGACGCCGGCCGCGCCTGCGAGTGAGGCTCCGTCCGCATCGGCCGAGGCGACGGCCGACCCCGGCGGCTCGTCGGAGCCGCCCGCGGCGCTGCTGATCGGGACCGATGCCGGGCCTGTGGCAGGCGATCTCGGCACCTTCTCGTGGGACGGTCTCGTGTCCGACTCGCCGTGGATCGTCCAGCGCTCAGGCAATGCCGCCGCAGCCGGCGCACGCCTGCGGGTCAGGTTCGACGATTCCATGGACCAGACCAGGTGGACAGCGCGCTGGGCGCCGATCCGCCGCGGCGAGGCTGGCACGCCACGGGCGGCCGGCTCGGGCGACGAGGGCCGGATCCTGATAGAGGCGCCGGCCGAGGCCGGCTCGTGGAGCCTGCAGCTGGAGGCGAGGTTCGGCGACGGCCGCCGGGCGGCCTGGTACTGGCGGGTCGCCGTCGATGGCTGATGCGGTGCGCTGGGCCGGCCTCGTGGCCGGCCGGCTCAGACCAGGGCGGCCGCCGCCGACGCGTTGAAGATCGAGACCTGGGCGTCCTCGGGCAGCATCACGCCGAAGATCTTCTGCAGCGTGAGGAGGTGGACACAGGAACCCCAACTCTCGAAGTAGTGGCACGTGCAGTGCCACTGGCCCGCATCGAGGCTGACGTGATGGGTGTCGTTGTCACCGCGGAACGTCAGGGCGATTCGCTCGATCGAAATCCGGTCCAGCTCGCGTGCGTAGCGATTCGCCTTCTCGACCTTGCCGATGAGAGAGGAGTGCATCGCCGATCAACCTCCAGTCGCCCCGAATGGGCGTCCCACGAGGGGCCGCCGTCCGGTCGGACCAGGGACCGGTGGTGGCGGTCTCTGCATCAAGCCTACACCCCAGCGGGCCGTCGGTCAGCCCCCGGAATCGGACCGGCTGACGCCGGTACTGTCGGACGGTGCGTGGGCGCCACGGTCCCGTGGGCGAAAGCTCACGGAGCGGACGTTCCCTCGCGGCCGTAGTCGTCCTCGAGGCGTTCGACGTCGTCGATCTCGGGCGTCGAGACCTCGATCACCTCGACCGCCTCGCGCGCCTCGAACCGGTGGATCCGCCCGGGCGGGACGTGGCGCGACTCGCCGGGGCCGAGGTCGATCACCTGGATCACGCCGTCGTCGTCCTCGAGGTGCAGGTGGAGCCGGCCGGACAGGACGTACACGCTCTCGTCCTTCCGCTGGTGGCGCTGGAGCGACAGCCGGCGACCCGCGTCAATCGCGATGAGCTTGCCGCAGTACCGGTCGGTCAGCGCCCAGATCAGCTCGTGGCCCCACGGCTTGGGGACGTACCGCTGGCCGGCCTTCGCCTCCGGTTCGCTCATCCGCCGCGCACCAGGCGCTCGCCGGCCACGACCAGCTCGTCGCGCAGGGCGGCGGTGGTGGCTTCCGTGTAGACGCGGACCAGGGGCTCGGTCCCGCTCGCCCGGACGAGCAGCCACGAGCCGTCCGCGAGGAACCACTTGACGCCGTCGCCGGTGTCCAGCCACTGGGTCCGGTCGATCGCGGTCCCGGCGAGCGAGCTCGGCGGCGACTCGCGCAGGCCGACGAGCACGCGGCGCTTCACCGCGTCGTACGAGGGCCGGTCGAAGTGGACGTCGATCCGACGATAGAACGACGGTCCCGCGAGCTCGTGGAACAGCTCCATCGCCGTCGACACGGGCGCCCGGCCGCCCTCGCGCTCACGGAGGAACAGGTCGAGCAGGCACAGGTCCGCGTAGATGCCGTCGCGCTCGGGCAGGTGCATCCCGAACCCGAAGCCGCCCGACTCCTCGGCGCCCAGCATCGCCCCGGTCTCGATCATCTTGGGCCCGATGAACTTGAAGCCCACCGGGACCTCGTGGGTCTCGATCCCGTAGTGCTTCCCGAGCCTCGCCGCCGTCGACGTGTTGTTCACCGACACGACCACCGGCTCGCGCATCCCCCGGTACTCGGCGAGGTAGTACATGAGCAGGCTCGTGACCTCGAGCTGGTGCAGGAACGTGCCGCGCTCGTCGGCCGCACCGGCCCGGTCCGCGTCGCCGTCGAGCAGCAGGCCGAGGTCGTAGCCACCGGCGGCGATCAGCGCGAGCGCCTCGTCGACGTTGGGACGGATCGGCTCGGGGTTGATGCCGCCGAAGTACGGGTTGCGGTCGTTGTGGACCTCGGTGACGCGGATGCGGCCACCGGCGAGCAGGCGCGGGATCCAGCCGGACCCGGCGCCGTACAGCGGCTCCACCAGCACGGACATGTCCGCGTCCCGTAGCGCGTCGAGATCCAGGGTCCGCCGCACGTATCGCTCGTAGCCCTCGAACGGGTCGAACCACTCCACGAGCCCGGCCGCGTCGGCATCCTCAAGCGGGCGGCGGTCGATCGCCTGCCCACCGTTCGCGGCGATGCCGGCCTCGATCGTCGGCAGCATGTCGGAGCCCGCCGCCGCTCCTGTCGGCGACTTGACCTTGAACCCGTTGTCCGTCCACGGGTTGTGCGACGCCGTGATCACGATCCCCGCCGCCGAACCGCGCTGCACGACCTCGTAGGAGCTCATCTGGGTCGGCACGGCCGTGCGGCTGATCGCCACGGGAATGTCGTGCGCGAGCAGGACTTCGGCGGCGGCACGTGCGAAGTGCTCCGACGCGAACCTCCGGTCATAGGCGACGACGACGCCCTTCGCCTGGTCGCCGCGCTCCACGACGCAGCGCGCCACGCCGTCGGCGCAGCG
>DATDJA010000223.1:0-2242 GCA_036520795.1 Candidatus Limnocylindrales bacterium | reverse complement strand
CGTTCGACCTGTACGCCTCGTCGAAGCACCCGCTCGAGCTGTTCCCGTTCCAGAACGCGCTCCTCGGTCATCTGATCGGCTACGCCCTGCTCTGGCTCCTCGCGGTGGAACTTCCCATCTACGGGCGGTTGCTGGCGGAGTCGGCCCCCGCCGGAGGGCGCGAGCGGCTGCGGGTCGCCGTCGCCGGCGGTGTCGCCACCGGCGCGTTCGTCTTCCTGTGGACGCTCGCCGTGCCGACCCTCATCCGGCCCGTGTTCACGATGTCGGCGGGCCACACGCCCACGTACGCCAGCATCGCTCCGCTCCAGGTCGCCGGCTGGTCGGTGGCGCTCGTCGCCGGCATCGGGGCGACGCTCCTGATCTGGTGGCGGGGCGGAGACAGCGTGCTCGGCCGACGTCGGGCGCAGCCTGGTGCGTGGTGGCGCGCGCGCCCGGTGCGCGTCACCCGCCATGTCGTGGCCGCGGCCCTCCTGACCGTCGGCGTCGCGGGCCTCATCGTGGGGCCAAGAGATGCCGTGATGCTGTTCCTCGCGTTCCTCCTGGCCCGCCCGGTCGCGTCGTTCATCGTGACCAGGACCGGCCTCGACCGGCTGACGTCGAGGCTGCCCACGACGGTCCGCGTGGCAATAGCGGTGGCCTCGGCCTTCGGGGTGGCCCTCCTCGTCGTGCCACGCTTCTACACGAACGACGACATCGACTTCTTCTCGGTGATCATCGGACTGATCGGGGTGCTGGTGGTCATCGAGATCATCGGGGCGGACCGACCCGAGCCCGAGACCCTGGAAGCGGGACCGCCGGACCCCGGACCGGTGGAGCCCGGTCCGATCGCGTCACCCGTGGTGATGGGCCTGCTGGCAGCCCTCGGCCTCCTGGCGCTGTCCGCGCTTGCGCCCGCCGTCGCGTTCGCCGACAACTGCGCGGACGCCTCCGACTGCTACGGACTCGGGGCGGGTGCCGCCCTGGCGGCGGCCGGCGCCGGTGCGCTGCTTGCCGGCCGCAAGCGGCCGCCCCCGAACGAGGACGCATATCGCCAGAAGAAGCTCGACTACATCAACAAGCAGATCGAGAAGCACCCGGACAACCCGTACTGGCAGAGCCAGCACAAGTACTGGAGCGGCGACCAGGGGCCCCAGAGCGACAACAAGCCGACGAGCAATCAGGCCTTCCCATCGTCCGGTGCCGCAACGAAGGGCTGAGCGCCCCGGACTCGCCGACTCGGCCGCGATCGACGGGTGGACGATTCGGGCCGTCCAGCACTTCCCTGAGGGAGCTGCGACTCGCTACGGTCCTGGGGGAAGGGGAAATCGTCGGTCGCGCAACCGCACTGGCGACTCGACGGGCGCGGCGCGCTGCGCCTGCCCACAGAAACAGAGAGAAGGCCATGGACACGAATCGAAGGCTCGCCGTCGCCGCAGGCGTGGCACTCCTGATCGCAACGATCGCGCAGCTGGTCGGCGTCGCGCTGGCGTCCCCGATCCTCAGTGCTCCCGACTACCTCGCCCGCGTCGCGGCGGACCAGGACCGGGTCACCCTTGGCGCGTTCTTCCAGTTCGTCGGCGCCCTTGCGTGTCCGGCGATCGCCATCGCGCTGTATCCGGTTCTGCGCAAGCACGGTGAAGGGCTGGCCCTTGGATCGGTTGGCTTCAGGACTATCGAGGGCGGGCTCCATGTCCTCATCGCCGTCTGCGTCCTGATGCTGGTCACCCTGAGCCAAGCGTGGATGAACGCTACCGTCGCGGCCGCGCCTGCGTACGAGGTCTCGGGTGGCGTGTTGCTGGCAGCCCGCGAGTCGCTTGGCCCCGTCTCGGTGCTGAGCTTCGGTCTCGGAGCGATCATGTACTACTGGGTGTTCTATCGAACGCGACTCGTGCCCCGGTGGCTGTCGGTCTGGGGTCTGGTGGCCGTCCCGATGGTCATGCTGGCCGCCCTCCTGGTGATGTTCCGTGTGATCGCCAACTTCTCCACGACGGAGGTCGTTCTGGCCCTCCCCATCGCGGTGCAGGAGATGGTTCTGGCCGTCTGGCTGATCGCGAAGGGCTTCGCTCCCGCTGCCATCGCTGCCGAGCCCGCCGGCGAGACGTCGCGGCGGCCGGCCGGCACGAGCCCCGTGCCGGTGAGCTGACCCGATGACAACGGCGTCGACGAAGCCGGCGTCCATGCCGCCGCGCTGGGTCGTTCGCGCGGTGTGGGCGGTCCACAGGGCGATCTACTCGATGACCGGTGGCCGGCGCGGGCTTCGCAG
>DATDJA010000222.1:0-12133 GCA_036520795.1 Candidatus Limnocylindrales bacterium | reverse complement strand
ATGGCGCCCCCCGAGCACCGTTGCCGGATCCGGCGTGACCGCCATGCGGCGGCCGCTCTCCCGGTGGACTGATCGAGGTGCGCCATGACTCGAGCGCTCGTCGTCCACCACGACATCGACCTGGCGGACCAGGAGGTTGAGTCGCTGCGGCGATTCGGCTACCAGGTGGAGCAGTGCAGCGGGCCGACCGCGAACACGTGTCCGATCCTCAACGGCGGCAGCTGCGACCTCGCGGCGCGGTGCGACGTCCTCGTCTACGACGCCTGGGCGAGCGGCGACACCGATGGCTCCGGCGCGCTGATCGACGGACTGCGGCGCGTCCACCCGACGGTGCCGATCGTCCTCACTGTGCCGGGCGTCGGCATGCGCTGGGAGCCGACATCGGATCCCGGCGTCGTCGAGCTCCAGGGCCAGCCGACCGGAGCCCGCCTCCACGAGGCGATCCAGCGGGCGATCGAGGGCGCCGCGGAGCCGGTGGAGCGCTGAACCCGGCTCGCCCTAGGGACGAGCCGCGCGCCGCCGCAGCGCGTCCTCGATGGCCCAGATCGCAAGCGGCCGCAGGTAGATCGAGGCGCGGAAGTTGCCGTCTCGGTCGTATGCCTCGGGCGTCCGGAACCACAGTCCGCGCTCGTAGGTGGTCGCGACGACGCCCCGCGCCGTTTCCCAGCCCTCCGCGTCGAGTCCGCGCCCGATCATGAAGGCCGCAAGTGCATACGCCGTCCCCACCCAGACCTCGGCCGACTGCTCGCTCGAGTGGTCGACGGTGCCGTCGGGGCGCATCCCGTTGACCGCGCCCATCCGCCCGTCCGCGAACGTGTGCACGTTCATCCGGTGGATCGTCCGCAGGGCGGCCTCGACCTGGTCGGGCGGGGCGATGTCGCCGAGGCCGGTGACGTCGGCGTACCACTGGCCCGCCAGCTGGTCGGCCATGATGCTGTCCGAGCTCGGGCCGGCGCCGTCGTCGTACGCGTAGTGGTCGCCGCGCCACAGCCGGCGATCGAAGGCGACCTGGCCGCGTTCGAACCAGCCCTCCCAGCGGGCCGCCGCCTCGCCGTGGCCCAGGCGGCGTGCCATCTGCTCGGCCGCCAGCACCGCGGCCAGCCACAGTGAGCCCGCGTAGGCGGACGGGCCGCGCATCGGCCAGGTGTCGTAGGTCTGGTCGGGGCGAGCATCGTGCTCGAGCAGGCCGTCGCCATCGCGGTCGAAGCGCGACAGCCGGGTGAGGACGGCGTCGACCGTGGGCCACACGGCCTCGATCAGGGCGTCGCCGTCAGGCCCCGCGGCGAGGGCGTCCCGCCACGCCTGGAGCACGAACTTGGGCCCCAGGTCCTTCCAGTCGTTGACGTCCTGGAACGTGTACCAGTTGGGGCGGATGAACGGGTCGTCGGTCGGGCCGCCGACGTCGTGGGGGACCGTGCCGCCGACCTTGCGCGGTGCCGTCGCGCCCGACGCCTCGATGGTCACGATCTCGGGCAGGTCGACGGGGATCGCTTCCAGCAGGTCCCGGATCCCGCGCAGCTCCAGCTCGGGGAACACCTCGAGCAGGGCGAACGACGCGTAGAAGTCGACGTCGACGGTGTCGTAGAACGGGTAGTCGACGCACTCGAGCAACGCGAACCGGCCGACATCGCCCGGACCGGGCACGGGACCGCCGACTTCGCCGTGCTCCCAGAACGAGCCGCCGTCGACCAGGAAGTAGAGCTCGTTGAACAGCGCCATCGCGTACCAGTCCGGGCGTCCCGGATCCTCGAGGTACGGTGCCTGCCAGGCCTCGATCGCGGCGCGCCACGCGGGTGCCTCCGCCAGGGCGTGCCGCGCGAGGTCGACCGCCCGATCGCCCGTCCGGCCCCAGGCCTTCGTGTAGCGCTTCCACCACTTCCGCCCGGCGCCGAACTCGACGACCGGCAGGTCCCAGGCGATCGCGAACCGCACCGAGCGCCGCTCGCCGGGCCGAAGCTCGACCGTCGCCGCCAGCGCGGCGCCCGACGCCCGATCCGCTTGCCGACCGCCCTCCGATGGCCCACCCCCGGGCTCCAGCCGCCCGTCGGCGGCGAAGTCCGACCAAAGTTCCCGGTCGGCAACCGGATCGAACGTCGAGCGCGCGCTGAGTTGCATGCCGTCCCCGCCGAGCGCGGCGATGGCGAGGGTCCCGCGAAGAGCCGTGGGCGCGTCGTCGGCGGCATCACCGAACTCGACCGCGAGGCTCCCGTCGTCACCGGCCACCACGCGGTGCGGGCGCGGCGCCGCGGGGCCGGAGGCCGCGAACGGATCGGCCCAGGTGAACAGGAGCCCGACCGTCAGCGGGTCGGGCCCGGGGTTCTCGATCCACCACTCGAACACCCCGACGGGCAGTGCGCTCCGCTCGAGGTCGCCGCCGATGACCGGCGACAGCTGCTCGCCGACGAGCCGAACGCCGAGCGTCTCGGGCTCGAACGCTTGCCACGCGCGCGGGAACAGGCCGTGATACGTCCCGCCGCCAACCGGGAGCGTCCAGCCCCACGCGGGGAGCTCGTCAGGGCGCAGCGTGGACAGGACGGTGGCATTCGACCCCTCGGGGCCGCCGACGTACAGCGCGAACCCGTCCGCGGCCACCGGCTCGTGGCGATGGCGCCCGACCTCGAGGTGCCAGCGTGCGGCGTCGCCGCGATAGGTCCGCCCGATGCTGCCGGTGCCGAGGCCGCCGATCGGGACGCCGGAGAACTCGCCGTCGTCGAGGATCGGCTGGTCGACGCGTGCGTGGCCGACGCCATCGCACGGGACCCCGATCCCGCGCCGCCACGCCGCCGCGGGGATGGATGGCCAGGCGGCGGCGCGCTCGGTTGCCTTGCGATCGACCGCGCTCACTTGTCGACCCCGGTGACGACCACGCCGCGCATGAACGCCCGCTGGGCGAGCAGGAACACGAGGATCGGCACGGCCATCGTCAGCAGCGCGGATGCCTGGATCAACGTCGGCTGGGTCGCGTACAGCGCGTTGTACTGCTGGATCGCGATCGACACAGGCTGCAGCTCGGGCTTGCTGGCGAGGTACAGGAGCGGGACGAAGAAGTCGTTCCAGGCGAAGAAGAAGTGGAACAGGCTCACCGCGACGATGGCCGCGACGGACTGGGGGACGATGATCGAGCGCAGGACTCGGAACGGTCCGGCGCCGTCGATCATCGCGGCCTCGTCGAGCTCGCGCGGGATCGACATGAAGTACTGGCGCAGCAGGAACACGTTGTACGCGTTGGCGAAGCAGTGGGGGATGATCAGGGGTAGCCAGGTGCCGTTCCAGCCCAGCCAGGTGAACATGACGTACTGCGGCAGCAGCGTGACCTGGAACGGCAGGATGATCGTCGCGATCAGGATGATGAACAGCACGTTCTTGCCGGGGAAGCGGAAGCGCGCGAACCCGTAGGCCACGAGGATCGACGACAGCACGGCGCCGATCGTGCTCAGCAGCGCGATCCCGAACGTGTTCCGCAGCAGCCGCGGGAAGTTGAGCTGGTTCCAGGCGGTCGTGAAGTTGTCGATGAGGGGTGAGAACGTCCAGGCCTGCTCCAGCGTCCGCCACCGGCCTTGCCACTCGATGGGTGTCTGCGTGGGGTCGGTCGGATCGACGAACACGCTCGATTCGCGCCCGGGCTCGATGAGGATCAGCTGCCGGGTCGTGCCATCGATCGGCACGGCGTAGACGGGGTAGCTCTCGCCCTCGTACTCGGCGGTCTGCGGGAGGGCCGGCCAGACCGGGGCTCCGGGCGTCGTCGACTGGCCCGGCTGCTGGAAGGCCGTCGTGACCATGTACAGCATGGGGAGCAGGTAGGCGCCGACGATGATCAGCGTCAACATGAGCAGCGAGGACCGGACGAGGAACTTGCGGTAGGACTTCGCGACCGGTCCGCGGTCGCTGAACGCGCGTCCTCGCTCCTTGGGTTGCTCGCGGGTGTCCTTGGTCTCCGCGACGGCCGTCACCGGTCGCCACCGGCGTAATAGACGCGCCTCCGGGCGAACCCGAACAGGAGCAACGTCAGGACGAGCACGATCACGAACAGCAGCCACGCGATCGCCGCCGCGTAGCCCATGTGATTGAACACGAAGCCTTCGCGGAACAGCACGAGGTTGATGAACAGCGTCGCGTTGTTCGGGTCACCGCGGCCGTTGGTCAGCACGAACGCCTGGGTGAAGTACTGAAACGTGCCGATGAGGACGATGACCAGGTTGTAGAGCAGCACCGGCGACATCAGCGGGATCGTGATGTTGCGGAACGACTTCCAGGCGCCGGCGCCGTCGATGCGCGCGGCCTCGTACAGCTCGGTGGGCACCGACTGGAGCCCGGCGATGTTGATGATCATGAAGTTGCCGATCGCCCACAGGCCGATGATCGAGAGCGTCGGGTAGATCCAGGTCTCGCTGTTGATCCAGTCCGGCTGTGGCAGCCCGAGCGACCCGAGGATCTGGTTGAGCCACCCCGTCTCGGTGTTGAGGAAGCCGATCCACACGAGCGTGGACGCGACCAGCGGGATCATCACGGGCAGGTACACGAGCGCCCGCAACGGACCCTTGGCCGGCAGCTTGGGGTGGTTGAGGAGCAGGGCGAACCCGAGGCTGGCGAGCATCGTCACTGGGATCGCGATCAGCGCGAACTTGAGGGTCGCGATCAGGGACTGCGAGATCGTCGGGTCGTTCGCCATGCGGACGTAGTTGTCGAGGCCGACGAACTTGGTCGTCTCGGGACGGACCAGGTTGAAGTCGGTCAGCGACATCACGAGCGACGCGATCATTGGACCGGCGATGAACAGCACGAGGCCGATCAGCCACGGTCCGATGAACACGAAGCCCCACAGCGCCTCGCGGACGGACGGACGGAGCACGAACGAGCGACGGGAGGGCGCGGGCGTCGTGGGCAGTTCCTCGATCGTCGCGCTCATCGTCGGGTCCGGGCTCCGTGCGGGTCCGTGATCGGAATCGATGGGGGAGAAATCGGCCTCCCGGAGGGTCGGGGCACCGCTCCGGGAGGCCGCTGGAGGAGGGGTTAGCTAGGGGTTCTTGTCCGGGGCAGCGTCGAAGATGCCCTGGAGGGTGTCCTTGAGCTTGTCGAGGTCGGCGTCGATGTCCGCGCTCTCAGCGGTGCGGTAGCCGACGCCGAAGGCCTGCCAGGCGGCCTTGCTCTTGGCGTAGTCCGGGACCCAGGCCTGATGGTTGGGGATGTCCGGGTTGCCGAGCATGGCCTCCGGGACGGCCCAGTCGAGATCGGCCTTCGGGTAGGCCGCTTCGATGGCGTCCTTGAACGGCTGCGTCTGGGCCGGGTCGGCGGGCATCGCGCCGTAGATGGTCGCGAGCTCGCCGGACGCCGCGAGGGCGGACAGGACCGCGAATGCCTCGTCCGGGTGCTTGGTGGTCTTGAGCATGCTGAACGTGTCGGCGTGCAGCTTGGCCGTGGTGGCGCCGTTGAACGACGGGGCGACGGCCCAGCCGAAGTTGTCACCGACGATGGGCTTGGCCGGGGCCGCCGGGTTCACGCAGCACGAGTACCACGTGTGGATCTCGGTCATGGCGAGGTTGCCCGACTGGAACGGGTTGCCCTTGGCCAGCAGGTCGCTGTTGACCTGGTTCTGGGTCGGGATGAAGTGGTCCTTCCAGACGCCGTCGTTGAACCAGTGGATACCGGTCCGCATCGGGTCGGGGATCTGGGCCGACTTGCCGTCGGCGGCGAGGAACGAGCCGGCGCCGAACAGGGCCGTCTCGGCCGTCGGGGCGTTGTCTGCCCACTGGGAGTCGAAGCCCCACTGGACGATGTTGGTGGGATCGAAGTCCGGGCTCGTGGCGTCGTTGCCGTTGGCATCGACGGTGAGCTTCATGCCCAGCTCGCGAACGGCGGCCATGTCCCACGGCTTGCCTTCGTACAGGTCACCGACCTTGGTCGGCGGGTACGGCAGGTTGGCCTCGTCGAACAGCTTCTTGTTGTACCAGAGGAAGGACGGGTAGGTCCCGAACGGCACGCCGATCGTGGCGCCGTCCTTGCCGATCTTGAAGAAGTTGGCCAGGGCGGCCGGGTACTTGCTCATGTCGTACCCGGTCGAGTCGATCTGCGGCTGCAGGTCGGCCACCTGGTCGATGAACAGGTTCAGCCCCTCGACGCCGACCGGGCCGATGATGTCCGGCGCGTTGCCGGCGGCGATCTGCGTCTTGAGGATGTTGGCCGCGACCTTGTTGTCGTAGATCTCGAGCGAGATGTACTGCTTGTCCTTGTTCGCGGGGTCGTTGTTGAACTTGGTGACGAAGTCGGTCTGGACCTGGATCTGTTGCGGCTGACCACCCGCGCCCAGGCCGACGAACCAGCGGACGATCTGGCCGCCGTTGGGGCCGGGCACGCTGGCGTCGACGGGCGCGGCCGTCAGGAGCGGCGTGGGCTCGGGTGTCGCGCTCGGGGCCGGTGTGACGGCGGCGGCCTGGCTCGGCGCGGCGGCACTGGGCGCTGGGGTCGCGGTCGAGCTCGTGCATGCCGTCAGCACGATGGCGACCGTGCCCGCGAGCGCCACGAGGGCCCGCGGACCGGATCGAGACTTGAACATCGCGATCGACTCCTCCTGTTCGAGACCCTTCTCGGATCTCCTACCTCGATGAAAGAGGCCTAAGTGGGTGGGGTGACGGTCTCCCAAGGCCGTCGCCCGCCGGTCGCCGGCCGGCTCAGGGCACGCGCCTCCCGGCGCTCGAGGCCCGACGGATGAGTTCGGTGGCGAGGATCACGCGCCGTGGCGCGCGATCCGCCCCCTCGATGGAATCGATGAGCAGCCGGGCCATCTCGTGGCCCATCTCCTCGATCGGCTGGCGGACGCTGGTGAGCGCCGGACGCGTGCTGCTCGCGACCGGCGAGTCGTCGAACCCGACGACGGCGACGTCCTCGGGAACGCGGCGACCCGAGGCGGCCAGTACCGACAACGCGCCCGCCGCGATCAGGTCGGAGGCGGCGAACACGGCGTCGATGTCGGGGCGTGCGGAAAGCAGCCGCTCCATCGCCTTGGCGCCACCCTCCTGGGTGAAGTCCGCGACGACCTCGAGGCTGGGGTCGGAGCCGAGGCCGGCGTCCAGCAGGGCGTCGCGGTAGCCGGCGAGCCGGTCCACGCCGGGTGCCATGTCCAGGGGACCGGCGACCGTAGCGATGACCCGCCGACCGGCGGCAACGAGATGGGCGACGGCGCTGTTGGCGCCACCGCGGTTGTCGACGTCGACATAGCTGACCGACATCGGCCGCCGCGGGCGCGGCGAGACCACCATCGGGATGCCCGCCGCCGCGATGCGGCCGGGCAGGGGGTCGTCGTCGTGGAGGCTGGCGAGGAGCACGCCGTCGACGTGGCCGGCGGCGAGGTAGTCCGCGGTCCGATGCGTCTCGCTGACGGACGACGGCATGAGCAGGACCAGCTGGAGGTCACGCGCGGACAGCGAGGCGCTGATCCCGCGCAGGAGCCGGGGGAAGAACGGGTCACTGAACACGCGTCCGCTCGGCTCGGCGATGACCACGGCGATCGAGTCGCTGCGGCGGGTCACGAGGCTCCGCGCCGCACGGTTGGGGACGTAGCCCAGCTCGGTGACGGCGGCCTCGACGGCGCGCCGCACATCGCCGCTCACACGGGGCGAACCGTTGACCACCCGGGACACGGTTGCGCGTGAGACGCCCGCAACCTTGGCCACCTGCTCAAGGGTTGCGCCGCCGGTGCGCGAGTCGCGGCCGGGAGTCGTCAACGCCTCCTCCATGAGAGCGCTCTCACGCTGGTTGGGCAACACTACACCCCCCTGTCAAGAGAGCGCTCTCACATGGATTTGTGGGTTCGGAGCCCGATCGGCAACGCGTGCGCAACAACCGTTGGACCCTTGGACGGCGGGTCGATATGCGAAACTTCCGGGCGTGATCGGAGGCGTGCTTCTTGCGACCGGGCTGGCGGCCGCCATGTATGGCGCGTGGCGGAGCTATGTGGCCGCGCGATCGGCGGTTTTGCCGCTGGTGCGCGAGGGCGACCCGACCCGTACCCTCATCGACGCAACCCGTCCCCTGCACAACCGGACCCGGGTCCGCATGGCCGCTCGCAACGTCGCGATCGCCATCGGGTGGATGGTCGTCGCGATGTACGGGCTGCTGCTGGCGACGGTCGGCTCGGCGGCGCAGCCGTGACCGCGACGGCGGAGCGGGTCGCGGCGGTCCTCGATCGCTACGAGGCGGTCGTCGGCATCGAGATCCACTGCCAGCTCAAGACGGTCTCGAAGATGTTCTGCGGGTGCTCGACGGCGTACGACGGCGCCGCCCCCAACACCCACGTCTGCCCGGTGTGCCTGGGCCTTCCCGGGACCCTGCCCGTGATCAACCGGCGCGCGGTCGAGTTCGTGATTGCGACCGGCCTCGCGATCGAAGGCAGCATCCCGGAGCGGACGCAGTGGGAGCGCAAGAACTACTTCTATCCCGACCTCCCCAAGGGCTACCAGATCAGCCAGTACGCGATCCTGCTCGCGTCCGACGGACGCCTGGCGATCGAGACGTCGGACGGTCCGTTCACGGTCCGGATCCGGCGCGCCCACCTCGAGGAGGACACGGCCAAGCTGGTCCACGGCGACACGGCTGACGCCGCGGGCGCGCGCACGACCCTCGTCGACTTCAACCGTTCGGGGGCGCCGCTGATGGAGGTCGTGACCGAGGCCGACATCCGGACCGGGGAGCAGGCGCGGCGCTACGCGGAGGAGCTCCAGCTGCTGATGCGCGCGATCGGCGCCAGCGACGCCGACATGGAGCGCGGCCAGATGCGCGTCGAGGCGAACGTGTCGCTGCGACTGCGGGGCGAGGAGCCGTTCGGGACCCGGGTCGAGGTCAAGAACATGAACTCGTTTCGCGCCGTCGAACGGGCGATCGCGTTCGAGATCGAGCGCCAGGGCCGGATGCTCGACGCCGGCGAGCCGCTATCGATGGAAACGCGCGGCTGGGACGACGGACGCCAGTCGACCTACCGGATGCGCGCCAAGGAGACCTCGGACGACTACCGCTACTTCCCGGAGCCGGACCTCCCGCCCCTCCACGTCGAGGCGGCGTGGATCGCGCGCGTGAGCGCGATGCTGCCGGAGCTGCCCGCGGCGCGGCGCGCGCGCTACGAGGCGCTCGGAATCACGCACTACGACGCGGCGGTCATCGTCGCCGATCCGGGCATGACCGGCGCGTTCGAAGCCATCTCGGGGGCCTCGGCAACGAGCCTGCCGGCGAAGGAGGTCGCCAACTTCGTCACCGGTTCCCATGCCCGCATCGCCAAGACTGCCGGGCTCAACGAACGCGGCACGGCCGGCCGGTCGACGCCTGAAGGCATCGCGACGCTGTTGGGCGCCATCGTCGAGGGGCGGGTCTCGCGGCCGGCCGGTCGGGAGCTGCTCGATCGGCACCTCTCCGAAGGCACGCTCGCCGACGAGTTGCTCGCGGCGGCCGGTCCCGGACCGATCTCGGATGACGCGGCCTTGCTCGGGCATATCGATGCGGTCATCGCCGCCAATCCGAAGGCGGTCGAGGACCACCGGGCCGGCAAGCCCGTCGCCGGGTTCTTCGTCGGTCAGGTCATGAAGGCGACCGGTGGCGCCGCGGACGCAGCCCGCGTGACCGTCCTGGTCCGCGAGCGCCTGGACGGGGGGTGAGGGCGTGCTTGTCTTTTCGCTGGTGCTGATCATCCTGGGCGCGGCACTGATCGCGATCGGAGGCAATCGGGCCTACAAACCGTACAAGCGATACAAGGCGCTGCAGGAGCAGGACGCCAATGTCGCGCGCTACGAGCAGTGGCGAGGCGGGCTTCGCACGGACTCGAAGACCGGTGCCTCGGTGGCCATGCAGATGCTCCGGCGCCAGGTCCAGATCGGCGGCGCGATCGTCGGCGTCGGGGTCGTGTGCATGGTGATCGGGTTCATCCTGCGCTGATGCCGTTCGACATCGGGCCGAGCGCGCTCTCGATCGTCCTTGTCGCGTTCGCGATCCTGTGGATCGCCTATCGCGTGAGCGCCGCCCAGAAGAAGTCGCGGCCGACGGCGCGCGACCCGCGCGCCGTCCTGGAGGGCCGCCTCGCGAGGGGCGAGATCACCCGGGACGAGTTCGACACCGCGATGCGGGCGCTCGGGATCGGCGACTCACCCGGCTGACGCCGCCGCGTCGGCCGCGGCGAGGGCGATCGCCGCCGTCTTGCCGTAGGCGTCGTCGGGGAGGGGACGGCGCCAGGCCGTGGCCTCGGCGCCGAGTCGCTTGCCGGCCTCGACCGCCGCCCTGACGTCCCTCGCCAGGCGCCACGACTCGAGGAAGCCGGCGATGAACGCGTCCCCGCAGCCCAGCGTGGTGCCGCGCACCGGGATCGCGTCCACGGGCACGGACAGGTCGCCGCCGCCGTCGCGTCGGCCGTCGAACACGCCCACGCCGCGCGACCCGAAGGTCACGACGACGAGCTTGCCCTGGTCGTGCGCGACCCCGCGGATCCCGGCGACCGTCGGATCGTCGAGCTCGCCCGGCCAGCCTACGAAGCCGATGTCGACGTCGGCCATCGTGTCCGCCATGCGCGCGACCGAGTAGTGGCGGAAGGCGAGGAAGTCGGCCGTGACCTCGGTCCCGCTGATGAGCCCGCCCTCGCCCAGCCGCCGCAGCTCGCGGATCGCGCCCTCGACCAGCACGACGTGGAGGCCGCCGGATGCCGCCACGAGCAACTCCTCGTCGGGAAGCAGCCGGAACGTCGCCCACACGCCCTCGACGAAGTTGTCCATCCAGGGCTGGAGGTCGGGCTGGATGACGATGTCGATCGATGCCGACCGGCCGGGAGCGACCAGACCGGGCTCGGACGGGATGTCGTGGCGATCGAGGAAGGCGCGAAAGACCTCAGGCCGGTCGTCGCCGACCCGCGACAACAGGCGGAACGGGACGCCGCTCCCGCGCCAGCGCCAGGCCATGTTGAGCGCCCCGCCGCCGGGCAGCACGAGGTCCCGGCCGAGGTAGATGTCGAGGCTCAGCGCGCCGAGCAGCAGCTGCCGCGGCTCGGGCGCGCCCCCGCGGATCACAGGTCGGCGAGCGGCTGGGCGCGACCCTCCCCGAGCGCCAGGAACCGGTCGTAGCGGACCTCGATCACCTTGCTCATCTGCCAGAACGCCTCGACCGAGAGATGCCCGCAGCCCTCGACGTGGTACCACTCGCTGCGATCGGGAAGCGTCGTGATCAGCGCCGGGTCGTGGATCGGGACGACCGCCGGGTTGAGCACGTAGCCGGGCGACAGGGGATCGCGGATCTGGAGCAGGTGGTTGCCGCCGAAGCCGCGGGCTCGGGGTGCCCGATGGGTCGCGCCGGTGCCCAGATCGATCATGTCGATGGTCTCGACCTCGGTCTCGACGACGTCGGGCCAGGCGGGGTCGTCGACCAGCTCGCTGATCACGCGCCGGACGGAGATGTCCTGGTAATGGTTCTGGATCGTCGCGGGCTGGTCGTAGTCGTCTGGCTCGTCGACGTTCTCGACCCGGTCGTCGTAGACGTTGCCGCAGGCGGTGACGAGGAAGCGCACGAGGACCGGCCGGTCGCGCAGGTAGCGGCGATAGGCCTCCTCGTACTCGACGATCGCGACGGACGGCGGCACGATCCGCCCCCGGACGAGGTGCCGCGTGCGCCAGCCATCCGCGCCGAATCGGCCGTCCAGCACCTCCCGTCGGCGGTGCTTGGCCTCGCCCGTGAAGCCCGGCAGCCCGGCCGGGATCCAGACCCGCGCGAGGTCGTCGGCCACGATGGGCCCCAGCGATCGCCACCAGCTGGACGGGTTCACGCCCACAGGGTAGGGGCTGAGACCGGCCGGCGGGTGCCGCCAGACCCTAGACTGGCCGCTTGCCGTTGACCGGCGGCAACAGGGCATCTCGGAGGATCGCGCGGCATGCGGGAACGGACGGACGGCGAGGGCTTCGCGACTCGGGCGATCCACGCGGGCGAGCGACCCGACCCCGTCACGCACGCCCACAACACGCCGATCTACGCGACCGCCACGTTCGCCTTCGACACCGCCGCCGAGAAGGAGGACGCCGTCGACCGGGCGATGGCCTGGGACCCGACCGCGTACTTCTACTCGCGGACCGGCAACCCGACGAATCGGGCGCTCGAGGAGAAGATCGCCTCGCTCGAG
>DATDJA010000221.1:0-2640 GCA_036520795.1 Candidatus Limnocylindrales bacterium | reverse complement strand
AGCGCTCGGAGAACGGCTACATCGGCCTCAACAACGGGATCATGGACCAGTTTGCGTCGATCTTCGGAGAGTCGGACCGGGCCCTGCTGCTCGACTGCCGGTCGCTCGAGCACCGCTCGATCCCGCTGCCGCTCGACGACGTCACGCTGGTCGCCTGCCATTCCGGCTCGCCGCGCAAGCTCGAGACGTCCGCCTACAACGAACGGCGATCGCAGTGCGAGGCGGCGGTGGCGGCGATCGCCGCGATCCATCCCGAGGTGACCTCCCTGCGCGACGTCACGCCCGCGATGCTGGCCGAGATCCGCGACCGCCTGACCGACGTGCAGGCGCGCCGGGCAGAGCACGTCGTCGAGGAGAACTGGCGGGTGCTGGCGGCGATCGCGGCGTTCGAGGCAGGCGACCTCGACGAGGTCGGGCGCCTGTTCTACGCCAGCCACGCCTCGCTCCGGGACCTGTACGAGGTCAGCAGTCCCGAGCTCGACGCCCTGGTCGAGATCGCGCAGGCGACACCGGGTGTCATCGGTGCCCGCCTCACGGGCGCCGGGTTCGGCGGCTGCACGATCAACCTCGTCCGTCGCGCCGCCGTCGACGGGTTCCGTGCCGCCGTCCTGCGCGACTATCCGGCCCGCACCGGGCTCGTGCCGAGGGTCTTCCCGGTCGAGGCGTCGGCCGGGGCGCGGCGGCTCGCCTGACGGTCGGCTGGAACCCGCGGGTCACGCCGGGTGGTCGTCCGCCTCGTGCTCGTGCGGCGCCATGCCATGGAGGCGCGCGACGAGGGCGAACACCATCGGCACCGCCATCTGGGGATACTGCTCCAGCAGGCTCCGGAACTCCCAGGCGGACAGCATCACGCACGTCAGCTCGTCATCCGCGACGACGGTCGCCGTCCGTGGATGGCGCTCGATGAGGCCGAGCTCGCCGAAGAAGTCGCCGGGACCGAGCGTTCTGCGCTGACCCTCGCTCGCCGTGGCGACGGTCGCGTGCCCGCTCAGGATGATGAACAGGTCCACCGCGCGCTCGCCTTCCTGCACGAGGACGGCGCCCTTGGCGTACGTTCGCTGCGTCGTATTGCCGAGCACCTTTTCGCGGTCCCGACTGCTGAGGGCCGCGAAGATCGGGGCGCCAGCGGCCTCGGATGAGCTCATCGGTCCTCCCACCATGCCTGGGACGCGGGCCTCCTGGGACGTACGTCCCTCCCGGTTCGCATCCTAGACCACGAGCGCCGCCCGATGGACTCAGATTCGGCGGAGGTCGAACAGTCGCGCCTGGTAGTCGCCGCGCACAATGCGCGTGCCGTCGGCGGCCTCGCCGATCGGGAACGGCATGTCCGGCGGCTCGATGCCCAGGCCGATCGCCATCAGCTCGTCGCCCCCGCGATCGGCGGTCGCGGCCGGCGCCCCGAACGTGTCCATCCAGGTCGTGACCCGGTAGGTCGCGGCGGGATCGAGGCCGCGCAGCCGGAGCCGGTTGCGGGCCGGCATCGGCCTGGCCAGCACGCGGTAGAAGCCGACGATCGCGTGGTCGCCGGCCTCGTCGACCGCCATCCAGGCGGTCTCGTTGCCGTCCCCCGTGAACGGGCTCCGCAGCCGCAGGAACCGGCCGTACTGGAGGACGTCGCGCCGCTCGAGGTACCAGGCGATCTGGCGCTGGACCTCGGCCTGCTCGTCCGGCGGCATCGTGGTCGGGTCGAGCTCGTACCCGAAGGCGCCGAACATCGCGACCGCCGCGCGCGTGAACAACGGCGCCAGGCGCCCGGTCTGGTGGTTGGGCACGGCGGACACGTGGGCCGCCATCGACGACGGCGGGAACGCGAGCGAAGTGCCCCACTGGATCGAGAGCCGCTCGACCGCGTCGGTGTCGTCGCTGGTCCACGCCTGTGGCGCGTACGCCAGCATCCCCGCATCGAACCGGCCGCCGCCGCTGGCGCACGACTCGAACAGGATGTCGGGGAAGGCCGTTCCGAGCCGGCGGTACAGGTCGTACACGCCGAGGACGTAGCGGTGGAAGAATTCGCCCTGGCGATCGGGCGGCAGGCCGAGGCTGTACGGCTCGGTGATGGTCCGGTTCATGTCCCACTTGATGTACGAGATCGGCGCACTCGAGAGCACGTCCGACAGGACCGCGAACAGGTGATCCACGACCTCGGGCCGTGACATGTCGAGGACGAGCTGTTGGCGACTCTCGGTCCGTGGTCGACCCGGGATGCCGATCGCCCAGTCGGGATGCTCGGCGAACAGCCGGCTGCGCTGGCTGACCATCTCGGGTTCGATCCACAATCCGAAGTCGAGCCCGAGCGCCGTGACCCCGGTGGCCAGCCCATCGAGCCCGCCGGGGAGCTTGCGCCGATCGACGAACCAGTCACCGAGCGAGGAGTCGTCCGAGTCGCGCGCCCCGAACCAGCCGTCGTCGAGGACGAACAGCTCGACGCCGAGGTCGCGCCCGGCGGACGCGATGGCCAGCAATCGGGCTTCGTCGAAGTCGAAGTAGGTCCCTTCCCAGTTGTTGAGGAGGATCGGCCGGGGCTCGTCGCGCCAGCGTCCGCGGGCGAGACGCTCGCGGAACAGGCCGTGGAACGCGTCGCTCATGGCACTGAGCCCGGCGTTCGAGTGGACGAGGATCGCCTCCGGGGTGCCGAAGGTC
>DATDJA010000220.1:0-3433 GCA_036520795.1 Candidatus Limnocylindrales bacterium | reverse complement strand
CGCCGACCGGGTCCTGGTGCTGGGCGACGGGCGGATCCGGGACGAGATCGTCCTGGGCCGCCGCGACGACCACACGGCCGCGCCCCTGATCGAGCGGCTCGCGCAGCTCGGTCTGTAAGGCCTCGGACCCAGCCGCATGCGAGGTCTCGTTCCCTACGCCTGGCGAAGCCTCGTCGCGCGACCCGCGCGGACCATGCTCACGGCGTTCGGGATCGCCATCGGGGTCGCCGTCCTGGTGGCCGCGCTCGCCGTCGACGCGGGCCTCGACGCCTCCATCGAGCGCACCGTGGCGGCCCAGGTCGGGCGGGCGAATCTGCGGCTCACGGCGTTCGCGGAGGCCGGGCTCTCCGGTCGCACGCTGGCCGCGGTAGACGCGGTACCGGGCGTCGCGGTCGCCGCGCCTGCGATCGAGCGGCACACCTTCCTCCTGACGAGCTCCGGGCGAACGAGTGACGGCGGGCCCGTGGCCATCCTCGGCATCGACGCCGGCCGGGAGCTTCGTGTCCGCGACCTGGACGTCGTGCGCGGCTGGGCCCCCACGAAACTTGCCCCCGACGAGGTCCTGGTGAGCGAGCGGCTCGCCGCCGCGGATGGGCTCGAGGTCGGCGACGACCTGACGCTGCTCGGCGCCGGGGCGCCGGTGCGGACGCGGATCGGTGGCGTGCTGGCCGGCGACGGTCCGGCGGCGGGCTCGCTGGGCCGAACGATCGTCACCTCGCTCGAGATCGCGACCGAGCTCTCGACGCCCGACGGCGGCGCCCCCGAATCGGCCGACCCGACCGCGTTGCGCGGTCTATCGCGCATCGACATCGTGCTGGCGGCGGGCGCCGACCCGGCCGCCGTGGAGGCTGAGCTCGAGCGGACGCTGACCACCGAGCCCTACCTCCTGACGTCGCCCAACGACGTGGCGACGGCGCTGCGCGCGACGACGGCCGACGTGCGCGCGACGATGGCGCTGCTGGCCGCGATCAGCCTGTTCGCGGCGGCGTTCGTCATCCTGAACACCATCGCGATGACCGTGGTCGAGCGCATCCGCGAGCTGGGCCTCCTGCGCGCGGCGGGCGCGACCCGCGCCCAGGTCGGGCGGATCGTGGTCACCCAGGGCCTGTTGCTCGGCGCGCTGGGCTCGGCGCTGGGGATCGTGGCCGGGGCCCTGCTCGCGGCAGTGGCCGCTACCTGGTTGCGGACCGCGGGCGGCGTGACGCTCGACGGCCCGGTCGTAACCCCTTGGGCGATCGTCGCCGGGATCGCCGCGGGGATGATCGTCGCCCTGGTGGCCGCGGTAGAGCCGGCCCGTCGTGCCGGCGCCGTGAGCCCCGTCGAGGCACTCCGGGCGCGGTCCGACGCTGCGGCCGGCGTCCGTGCGCACGCCGGCTGGCTGCTGGTCGTGATGGCCGCCGTGGGCGTGCTCGCGGCCGTGCTCGTGCCCGGCATCGCGTCCTCCGGGGCGCTGTCGCAGCGCACCATCGTGGTCTACGTGGTGCTGCTGGCAGCCGTTCTGGCGACCCCCGCGCTGCTAGGCCCGCTCGGCCGCGTGGCCGGGTTCCCATTCGCCCGGGTACTGCGCCTCGAGGAGCGGCTCGCTCGCGCGGCGATCGCCCGGGACCGCGGCCGGACGACGATCACCGTCGGGGCCCTGGTCGTGGGGCTGGCGATGGTGGTCGCGCTCGGCGTTGTCGCCGTCAACGCCCGGACCGCCGCCACCGCGTGGCTGGACGACGTGGTGCCGGGTGACGAGGTCCTGACCGCTATCGCGCCCGCGCCGGTGGGCGCCGATGGCTACGAGTCCGAGATTGCGGCGATCGACGGCGTGGCGCGCGTGACCCCGATGGCCGCGTTCGACCTCTCGTTCGAGGGCACGCGCATGCCGGCGGTCGCCATCCGCGGTGCCGACCTGGATGCCGACGGCCGGCTGACATTACTGTCCGGTGATCGAGCCACCGCGCTGGCGGCGATCGACGCGGGCGGCTCTGTGATCCTCCCGGCCGCCGACGCCCGAGGCATGGGCGTCGGGGTCGGCGACGTGATCGTGGTGGCCACCGCGGCCGGGCCCGTCGAGCTGGCCGTGGCCGGCATCGTCGAGCGGTCGTTTCCGGGTGCCTCGGGCGAGGCCGCCCTGGTCGGCTGGGGCGACGCGCTCGATCGGTTCGGCGTGCTTGGGGCCGACGCCTTCATCGTTCGCTACGCGGCCGGCCGCGCTGCCACGGCCATGCCGGCTGTCGACGACCTGGCCCGGCAGCTCGCGCTGTCGCCGGCGCCCGTTGCCCGGGTCGCGGGGACGGTCGGTGATGCGCTCGATCGCGTGTTCGGGCTGCTCGACCTGCTGGCCCTCGCGGCCGTCGTCATCGCGGGCTTCGGCATCGCCAACACCCTTTCGATGGACAGCTGGGAGCGCAGCCGCGAGCTGGGCGTCCTGCGGGCGGCCGGCATGAGCCGCCGCCAGGTGTGGCGCAGCGTGCTCGTCGAGGCCGGAATCCTGGGCGTGATCGGGGGTGCCGTCGGCGTCGTCACGGGCCTTGTCGTGGGCACGCTGCTGCTCGCGTTCGCGGGCGGGCTGCCGTCGATGGTGCAGATCCCATGGGTGACGATCGGCGTGTCGCTGGCGATGGCCGTCGGCCTGGCGATGCTCGCGGCTGCCCAGCCGGCCCGAATCGCCGGCCGGCGCTCGATCGTGGCAGCGGTCCGGGGCGCCTGACCGATCGTCCAATCCACCCGGCTTCCCCGGGTTGCTAGACTCGGCGCGACGCGGCGCTCGCCCCCAGGCGGCGCCAAGAGGGAGGCCGATGTCCTACGCGCTGCCGTCCATCACGCGGGTGCCCGCCGCGGAGAAGGGCCTCACGATCGCGGACTTCCTCGTCCCGGTCGGCCTGGGCGAGCGGGTCTCGCCCCGCCTGCGCAACGTCGTCCTCGTCATCGCCGGCGCGGTCCTCATCTACCTGACGGCCCAGGTGTTCTTCACGATCCCCGGCAATCCAGTGCCGTACACGCTCCAGACCTTCGGCGTCCTGGTCGTCGGCGGCGCGCTCGGCCTGCGCCGGGGTGGCCTGGCCGCGTTCCTGTACGTCGCGCTCGGCGTCATCGGCCTGCCGTTCTTCGCCGAGCACAAGGGCGGGATCCAGGTCATCTGGGGTGCGACCGGCGGCTACCTCGTCGGGTTCATCCTCGCCGGCGCCCTCGTCGGGCGCCTCGCCGAGCTCGGCTGGGACCGGCGGATCGCGGGCGCGATCGGCGCCACGGCGCTCGGCACGCTGGTCATCTACCTCGTCGGCGTGCCGTGGCTGGCGGTGACCACCGGGATGTCCCTGGGCCAGGCGATCGAGACCGGCATGCTCCCATTCCTCGTCGTCGACACGGTCAAGCTGCTCGCGGCGGCGGCGGTGTTCCCCGTGGCCTGGTGGGTGGTCGGGCGGCGGCCGAGCGACCGCTGACGCCG
>DATDJA010000219.1:0-2636 GCA_036520795.1 Candidatus Limnocylindrales bacterium | reverse complement strand
GCCGCCGATCGCGACCACCTCCCGCGCCTCGATCGATGCGTCCGCGATCACCGGCCACGCCCGAAGTGCGCCGAACGGCGTGATCGCCCCCCGCTCGTAGCCCGTGATCGCCCTCGCCTCGTCGGCGTCCGGGAGGCTGAGCCGGCTGGTGCCGAGGTGCGCCCGCAGCTTCGGCCAGTCGAAGCGCCGGCCGCCGGGTACGAGCACGAACAGGTAGTCGTCCGCGGCTTTTCGCACCAGAATTGAGCGCAGCAGCGCCCCGAGCTCGATGCTCTGGAAGGCCGCCGACTCCTCGGCGCTGCGCGCGATCTCGGTCCGCACCACGCGAAACGGCACGCCCGCATGGGTCAGCGCCTCGATGGCAGGGGTCGTCGGCGCGTCGTCGTCCATCTTCGGGGGCAAGGGTACCCGCAGGCCAGCGCGGGGCGGCGGAAACGGCGCAGTTTTCGCACCTACCGAACAACCGGGGCCAGGAACCGCCTGGAGGCGAGCCCAGCGGCGCGTTCCGGGCGCTCGGTCGTGCTCAGGACATGCGGCCGGCTCGCCGCGGGTCCACGATTCGGACCTGCGAGGCGCCGAACCGGCCGTTCCTGTTCGCTCCTTCCGAAAAGGGTCGGGGATAGGATGCTTCGATGAGCGACGAACCCATCCCCGCGGTTCCCCGACCCGACCACGTGCTGACCCTCATGACCGTGCATGCCCACCCCGACGACGAAACGATCGGGACCGGCGGGGCGATGGCCCTGGCGGTCAAGGCGGGGAGACGCGTGGTGCTCGTCACCTGCACCCGGGGCGAGATGGGCGAGATCGTCGTGCCCGAGATGGACACGCCCGAGAACCACCGCCGCCTGGGCGAGATCCGCGCCGGCGAGCTGGAACGCGCGATGGGCCATCTCGGCGTGACCGAGTGGGAGAACCTGGGCTACAAGGACTCGGACATGATGGGTCGCCCCGGGAACCGCGACGCGAGGTGCTTCTGGCAGGCGGACCTCGACGAGGCGATCGGCCGGCTCGTGTTCCTCGTGCGGACGTACCAGCCGGACGCGATGACCACGTACAACGAGTTCGGCGGCTACGGCCACCCCGACCACATCCGGACGCACCTCGTCGCCGTCGGTGCCTTCGCGCGCGCGGGCGATCCGACCTGCTACCCCGAGCAGCTGGCGCCCGACTACGGCGGGACCGGGGCGGCCGAGGGCGAGGGCGGCCTCGCGCCGTGGACGCCCGCCAAGCTGTACGAGCAGGCGATCCCGGCATCCGTTCGGAACGCGCTGAGCGCGAAGATGGAGGAGATCGGTGAGCGCTCGTGGTGGTCGCCGCCGGCCGACGCGACGCCGGAGCAGATCGCCGAGTTTGAGGCGTACGCCGCGAAGATGCTCGTCCCCGACGAGGCGGTCACGACCTGGATCGACGTGTCGTCGGTCCTCGACCAGCGCTGGGCGGCGATCACGGAGCATGTGACCCAGATCTCGACCGAGAACCCGTTCGTGCGCTTCGGCCGTGACGCATGGGCCGAGTTCTGGAGCCGCGAGGCGTACATCCGGCGCGAGTCCCGGGTCCCGGCGCCTGACGCGGAGACCGACCTGTTCGCGGGCCTCGAGTCAGCGACCCCAGGCCCGCTCGGCTGGGGCCGCACCGCCGACGAGCTGGCCGCAATCGGCGCCCCGTAGCGCCCGGCCACCGCTGACCGTCGTGACCCGGCGGGCGCGGCGAGCTGGCCAAGTATTCGCCGGGTGAATGCGCCTCAACGGTTCGGCCACAAGGCCGTCTGCGCCCGCGGGCACGCGTGCGTGGCGGCCACGTCGGATCCTGCCTTGTATTCCTGACGTGAGTACTAGGCGAAGTACGGTCCCGCGCACTTGGCCCACCATTCGTCCGGCGCATGCAAGGCACACCAGGGGCCCGGATCCTGCCGCTCTCAGTCACCGGGTGAATGCATGGCAGGTCGGGGCGCACCCGCATTCAACCGGTGAATGCATGTCCGAGTCGGCGGTGGCAGGGGCCCAGGCGGCGGTGGCGAGGTGCCGGCCGGCGCCCGACGAGGTCGCGCCGGTCGGCTGCTACCAGGGCAGGAGGTCGCCCGACGCCTTGTAGAGCTGCCTCAGCACCTCCCTGCCGTCGCCCGCAGGGTCGAGGAGGTTCGGCTGGGCCTTGTCGAGGATCAGGTGCGGTCGGAGGCGCGACTGGACGAGCTGCGTCCCGTTGAACGTGTTCTCGACCGTGATCCCCTCCGAGGTCGGGATCGACCACGACTGGTCGAACACGAGGTTGCCCATCGCATACCAGATCGGCTTGCCCTTGTAGACCTCCATCGCACCGACCCAGTGCGGGTGGTTGCCGACCACCATGTCCGCGCCGGCGTTGATCGCCGCCCGGCCGAGCTTCTGCTGCTGCGCCGTCGGCCGCGCCGTGTACTCGACGCCCCAGTGGGGCATCACGACGACGACCTCTGCTCCGGCCGCACGGGCCCGGGCGATGTCCCGCTTCAGGGCGCCGACCGTCATCTGCGCGCTGCCGGGGCTGTCGGACGCCGACCAATACGAGGGCGCGATCGTGTCGTAGCCGAGCAGGCCGACGGTCACGCCACCCGCCTCGATCAGCGCCGCCTTGTGCGCGGCCTTGGTGTTCCGCCCCGC
>DATDJA010000218.1:0-2207 GCA_036520795.1 Candidatus Limnocylindrales bacterium | reverse complement strand
CGGCCCTGTCCCAGGCGCGTATCCCCGTACGAGAACCAGGCGCCGGTCTTGGTCACGATGCTCGACGCCACGCCGACGTCCAGCAACCCGCCTTCGCGGGAGATGCCCTCGCCGTACATCACGTCGAACTCGGCCACCCGGAACGGCGGCGCCACCTTGTTCTTGACGACCTTGACGCGGACCCGGTTGCCGACCGACTCGGTGCCGGTCTTGATCGTCTCGACGCGCCGGATGTCGAGCCGGACCGAGGCGTAGAACTTGAGCGCGCGGCCGCCGGGCGTCGTCTCGGGGTTGCCGAACATGACGCCGATCTTCTCGCGCAGCTGGTTGGTGAACACGAGCGACGTGTTCGACCGGCTGACCGCGCCCGTGAGCTTGCGCAGCGCCTGGCTCATCAGCCGGGCCTGGATGCCCACGAAGCTGTCGCCCATCTCGCCCTCGATCTCCGCCCGCGGCACGAGGGCCGCCACGGAGTCCACGACGACGATGTCCACGCCGCCCGAGCGGATGAGGGTCTCGGTGATCTCGAGCGCCTGCTCGCCCGTGTCCGGCTGGCTGACCAGGAGCTCGTCCACGTTGACGCCGCAGGCGCGTGCATAGGCCGGGTCGAGCGCGTGCTCCACGTCGATGAACGCGGCGATGCCGCCGTAGCGCTGCGCCTCGGCGATCACGTGCTGGCAGAGCGTGGTCTTGCCCGAGGACTCGGGGCCGAAGACCTCGGTGATCCGGCCGCGCGGGATCCCGCCCACGCCGAGCGCGAGGTCGAGGGCGATCGAGCCCGTGGGGATCGAGTCGACGGCCTGGCGCTCGCGCGAGCCCAGCTTCATGATCGAGCCGCGGCCGAATTGCTTCTCGATCGCGACGATCGCGGCGTCGACCGCTCGCCCGCGCTCCGCGACGGCCTTCTCGGTGCCGCCGCCCGCCTTCTCGGTGCCGCCGTTGCGGGCGTCCAGGTCCTTGCCGGTGATCGTCATCCCATCCTCGCTCCGTGCGGCTTGTGCCGACGCGACGGAGCGGGACCCGGTCCCCGTCCGCCCGGCGGCTCAGCCCTCGCTGGACTCGGGTTCGTCCCAGCGCGGCTTGCGCTGCTTCCGGATGACCTCCACCTGCTGGGGAGGCTCGGAGAGCGGCGACAGGCTCGGCTGGGAGGACTTGTCCTTGGGCTTCTTCTTGACTTCCTTGTGGGGGCGATCCCGTGATCCCATTTCGCGCCTCCACGCACAACTGACGATACCGACAGGGACTTCACGCCGGCTTCGCGGCGCCTTCACCGCCACTCATCCGCACGGCGCGAGAGCGCAGCCGGGGGGTCTCGACGGGGAAGGTTCCGGCGCGCAGCGCAGCCCGGATCCTGACCATGAAGTCTAGGGTGAAGGTGAGGTTGTGACAAGTCGCGAGGCGGTACGCGAGCATCTCCTTGGCCCGGAACAGATGGCTCAGATACGCCCGCGAAAACCGGGTGCACAGCGGGCACGGACAGTCGTCCTGGACCGGCCGCGGGTCGTCCCGGAACTGCTCGTTGCGCAGGTTCAGACGCCCGCCCGGCACCCACAGCTGTCCGTTGCGCGCGACCCGCGCCGGGAGCACGGAATCGAACAGGTCGATGCCCCGGTGGACGGCGTCGAGGAGGTCGAGCGGCGAACCGAGGCCCATCAGGTACCGCGGCCGCGGGTCGCCGTCGAGGTACGGGACGGTCTCGTCCAGCGTGCGGTTGCGCTCCTCGGGCGTCTCGTCGCCAGCGAGGCCCCCGATGTTGATGCCGTCGAACGGCAGCGCGGCGATGAACCGGGCCGACTCCTCACGCAGCGCTGGGTCCAGGCCGCCCTGGACGATCCCGAACAGCGCCTGATCGGTCCGCGTATGGGCCTCGAGCGAGCGCTCGGCCCAGCGGTGCGTCCGGTGCATCGCGTCCTCGACCACCGCTCGCGGCGAGCTCGGGAACACCGGCTGGTCGAAGGCGACGGCGATGTCGGGGCCCAGCGCCTGCTGGACCGCGATCGAGTGCTCGGGCGTGAAGCGGTGGATCGACCCGTCGAGGTGACTCTTGAAGGTGACCCCGTCGTCGTCGATCACTCGGAGGTCGCCCATCGAGACCACCTGGAAGCCGCCGGAGTCGGTGAGGATCGGCCGCGTCCAGCCCATGAACCCGTGCAGGCCGCCGTGCGCCGCGATCACCTCCATGCCCGGCCGCAGCCAGAGATGGAACG
>DATDJA010000217.1:0-6264 GCA_036520795.1 Candidatus Limnocylindrales bacterium | reverse complement strand
GATCGAGCCATCGTGGTCGAGGGTGTGGCCGTTCTCGAACTCGGCGGGCTCGAGGAACACCGATACCTGCCCGTCGGGGTGCCAGCGCAGCACCCGGTTGCCGACGACGTCGCTCCAGATGACGGACCCGTCGTGGGGCAGCCACACCGGCCCCTCGGCCCAGGTGGCGCCGGTCGCAAGCCGGTGCAGGACGGCATCCGGGCGGAGCAAGGTCCGCAGGATTGGGTCTTCGATGACGGGCGCCCACCCGGCGACCGGGGCGCCGTCCGAGACTGGCTCTGGGTTCGACATCTGGACCTCGCGCTGCGGTCGCCCGACGTGTTTAGTGTCGTCGAACCGGGCGTGCTGGCGAGGTCAGTCTGCGAGGGTTCCGTCGGGGTCGAGCGCCAGGAGGATGTATGGCGACCATCCACCGCCCTGGACGATCACGCGTCCGTCGGGAGAGACGCTGATCGGGCCAACGCTCACCTCGTTCGCATCGAACGGCAGGCGGTATGGCCATCCTGGCTTGACCTGGCCTTCCGAATCGAGGGCGACGATCTCCGCCCGCACGCCTCCAGGCGCTGAACGATATGCGACGAGGTAGGCGGTGCCGTCGGCGCCAAACGCGGGCGCCTGATGTCCGCCGTAGCACTCCGAGTCGAAGCAGGGGCCAACGAGGCTGCCGCGTGGACGATACGGCCAGCCGGGCCGCCGCCCGCCGTCCGGGGATCGAGCCCAAACCGCGTCGCCGACAATGAAGACGGTACCGTCGGGGGCCAGGGAGGGGGTCTCGGGGCCGCACGCGCCGCTGGCGCCCGGCGCCGGAACCGGCCATCCGGCCTTGATCTCGCCCGTCAGGTCGTGCGCGTACGCCCTGTACGTGCGCGAGACGTAGTAGAGCGTCCCATCGGCGCCGATCGCGGGGCGCGACGCCGATCCCTCCGAACCCCGAGGCCACCCGGGCAACCTATGCCCTTCAGCGCCGAGGACCGTGTACACCGTTCGACGGGGGTCCATGCAGAGCTCCCCCACGTCGTCGACGAACCTCCACGTGACGACGGTGCCCTCCGGGCCAACGAGGTATTCGCGAACGCCCGGCACCGGGACGGGCCACCCGGGTCGCCGGCTCCCGTCGCGCCCAAACGCTGCGATCCGGGACCTCGTCCCGCCGCCATCGGGCACGCCGAGCAGGTATAGCGTGCCATCCCCGCCGATCTGCAGGTCGCCCCAGTGGAGGCCATCTCGCGGCGGCTCGACCGGCCAGCCCGGCTTGATCCTGCCCGAAGCGTCGAGGGCGAGGACACGTAGTCCCCGGCTCTTCCGCGGATGGGACACGTAGAGGTCGCCGTCGAGCCCGAAGGTGAGGTCGCCCGGCGCACACCCGCTGCCGACGATGCACGCGAAGTCCGAGGGCAGGTCGATCGGCCAGCCCGGCACGTCCCGTCCGGCCTCATCGAGCCGGTGCACGACGCACCCGACCTCCGCCCCAGCGCACTCCTCCACGTGGACGTCCCCGTCCGGCCCCACGGCGGGCCGCCCGAACTGGGCGCCCTTCGGCTCCTCGATGGGCCAGCCGGGCTTCACGTTGCCGGCCCGGTCGAGCGCGACGAGTCGTGCGTTGAGGCCGCCGGCCAGGTAATACGCGGTCCCGTCGGGCGCGAAGACAGGCTCGAGACCGCGCTCGCTCCTGATGGTGCGCGGCCATGCGGTTGGTCCGGCCGCCGGACTCGGCTGGGGGGTCGTGCTCGGGGTCGCGATGGGCGTCGCTGTGGGCATTGTGGTGGGAACCGCGGTCGCCGTGGGGCTCGCGGTCGGTGTACGGCTCGCGACTGGTGTGGCGACGGGAGGCGGAGGCGTCGACGGCGTCGTGACGGGGGACGGGCTCGGATCCGCCGCGCAAGCAGCGACGCAAGCCGCGATGACGATCGATGCCACGACTCTTGCGCGCGATGGGCGCATCCGCTGGCCTCCGGACGGTGTGGCACGAAAGACATCCGGCGGGTCGATTTTGGTGCGCTCGCCCGTCACGGGAGCACGATGCGACCGGGCTCGACTGCGAGAATGGCCAGGTGGACGACGAACCCGGCACGACCCTGACCGTCGACGAGCTCGTCCTCCGCCCGTGGCGCCCCTCGGATGCACCGGACGTGCTCGCCGTCTGCCAGGACCCGGAGATCGCCCGTTGGGTCACGATCCCCCAGCCGTTCGGGCCCGCCGACGCGGACGCCTTCATCGAGACCGCCATGACGATGTGGCGCGATGGCACGGGCGCGCCGTTCGCCATCATCGACGCCGATACCGGTCAGCTGCTCGGCGCGGTGACGCGATTCGGGCCGGACGGCCACCAGGCGACGTTCGGCCTATGGCTGGCACCCGACGCCCGCGGGCGCGGTGTTGGCACGCGGTCGCTTCGACTGGCCGCGGACTGGACGTTCGCCACGACCGCGGCCATCCGCCTCGACGCCTTCATCATGGTCGGCAACGAGGCATCGAACCGGATGGTCGAGCGCGCCGGGTTCCAGCGCGAGGGCGTGGCCCGAGCGTGGGACCTGCACCACGACGGCGTTCCCGTCGACTGCGTGGTCTACTCGCGGATCCGCTCCGACCCGTAGCCCGGACAGCCGGCGGGACCTACTTGTCGAGGATCCGGTCGGCCTTGCGGTCGATCCTCTTCTTGTCGGCCGCGCTCAGGTTGCCCTCGTTCCGCTGCTGCGCCGCCCGCGCCTTGGCGTTGCGCGCGTGCGACTTGTCGGGCATCGGGTACTTGCGCTCTTCGGGCAGCCCAAACTCGGACTTCGGCTCCGCGTTGCGCTTCTTCGTACTGAGCTCAGTCATGGCGTGCCTTCCTTCGACACGTGCTGGGGTTCGCCGGACGGCCGGCCGCAGCCGGTCAGGCGCGGACCTCGGCCTCCACCCCGTACTCCCGCGGATGCTGCTTGCGGTCCTTGAGCTCGGTGCGCTCCATGATGTCGAGCGTGTCGGCGACGGAGCGGCCGTTCTCGCTCGCCGCGGCCTTGACGTCCTCATACGAGATGTTGGCTTTGCCCATCTGCTGGTGGGCGTCCATGCAGCCACAGGTGAGACACATGCTCGGTCCTCCTTCGCGGGCCCGCGGCTGCGCCGTTGGCATGCCTCGCGGGCGAGGAGCACGGTAGGTGCCAGGACGGGCAATGCGCGCCTGCCGCGTCATGCCGCGGCGTTGCAGAGAAGTGACAGGCGCGGCCTGTGCCTGCGAGCGAAGGTGAACGGGTCGACGGCCGCCGATTGCAAGCCGACTGCAACGGACCGTTAAGGCTGGGATGAGCGGCCCCGACCTATACTCGGGCCCGTCCGGTCCACCCTGAGTGCCCCCCTCAAGTGGGGCGCGACAGTGAACCGCTTCGCCCCGGCAGCTGCCCGCCGCGCGCACGCCGGGGCCCATCGGGTGCATCGTCGCCCACCGGCCGTCTCGCGCTCGATGCCGGCCCCTGACCGCCGCGCCAAGAGTGCCAGTACGGACCTTGCACGCCCGCCGCCCTGCGGGCGTTGGGATCGTCGCGCGACCTGTTCATCGCAGCAGTCGGCCTTCGGTCCCACGCCGCCTTCCATCACCCGCCGCGTTTCGGCCACTGCCGTCTCGCCACGCCCGAGGAGTCGTTGTGCCCTGCTGCCCCCAGAGCGCCCGAGGAGTCGTCCGCCGCCTTGACCGTCGGCATCGCCGAGAGGCGCTTCGATGACGAGCGCCGCCTACTTCCGCGCCTGGCGCGCCGCCCATCCCGAGTACCGTGCCCGCCAGAACCGCCTTCGCAACGAGCGCCGTCGACGATGCGGTCGCGGCGACCGCTCCGCCGAGTTCGCCGTCCGCCGGAGCCGCGCGATGCCGCCGATGCCGGGCCTGCACGTCGGCCACACGCTGTTCGAGCGGGCGAGGCAGATCGTCGGGCCGCGGACGACGACCCTCGTCAGCCTGGAAGACCCCTTGTATGACGACCTCGTCTCCGAGGCGACGCTTGCGCTCATCGAGGGTCGCGACCCCGCGGACGCGATTCGGGCCTACGGGGCTCGGGAGCGAGCGTTCGGTCGCGTGACCTGCCCGCTCTACGAGCAGGCCGCCTGAAGCTCGGTGCCCGATACCCGTATCCTGCGACTCATGTCCGCACCAGCGACTCCCGACCGCGACGTCGTCACCTGGGACGACCTCGATCGCCTGGTCGCAGACCTCGCCGAGAGGCTCGCGGGGACCACGTTCGACGTCCTGCTGTGCATCACCCGCGGGGGCCTCGTTCCCGCGGGGATGCTCGCCTACCGGCTCCGGATCCGGAACATCCTGGTCGCCGCCGTCGCGTTCTACGACGACGAGGGCCAGCCCGGCCCGCATCCCACGTTCCTGCAGGTCCCCGCCGACCCGCTGCTGCGCGGCCAGACGGTGCTCATCGTCGACGAGGTCTGGGAGAGCGGGACCACCATCCACGCGGTCACCGAGCGCGTGATCCAGGCGGGCGGCATCCCGACCACCGCGGTCCTCCACTACAAGCCCCGACGCTCGCTTGTCCCGGGCACGCCCGACCTGCACGCGGTCGAGACCGACAACTGGGTCGTCTACCCGTTCAAGGCAGGCAACTGACCGCGAAGCGGTAGCTGGCGGCGGCATCGCACGCGTCGATCGCTTCCGTCGGACTTGACAGATTGGAAAGTAGCGCCTGATACTTTCCGATATGGAAAGTACCGAACATCGCCCCAGCGCCACGGAAGCGTCAGCAGCCCTCAGTGACGCCGAGGCGTCGCGCGCGATGCTGGCCCAGCGCATCAGGACGCCACCCTGGTTCTTCACGTCGATCGGCGCCGCGATCGCCGCGCAGATCGCGTTGACCGCCGTCGCCCTCTCGTGGTCGGTCGGCGGCAGCGGTATCGCAGCCCTCTCCACGTGGACGATCGCAGCCTTCGCGGCCGGCGTCGCGGTCCTGCTCGCGGTGGCCGGAGTGCAACTGGCGGCGTTCCGGCAACTCAACGGCGTCTGGGTCGGCGGTCTTCTGAGCCGCGTCGTGCTCGGGACCGGGGCTCTCGCGTCGGGCGCGTACATCGTTGCGCTCGGGGCGGCGATCTGGTCCGCCATCGATGCGCAGTGGTGGTTGGTCGCCACGTCTTCGGTCATCGGCGGCGCCGCGTACGCGCTCGCCGGCCGACGCTGGTTCAACGCCTACCGGGACGAGCCGGCACGCCACGCGCGCAGGGAGTCGGTGGTCATGCTCGGGCTCGCGGTGGTCGCGGCACTCGTGGGCCTCGGGCTGCTGCTGATCTACCGCTGATGGCCGAGCTCGACCCCCACGTCATCGCGCCTGCGCGACTGAAGCTGATGGTCACCCTGACAGCCGTCTCCGAAGTCGAGTTTGGCACCGTCCGCGACGCCCTCGAGGTCAGCGACTCCGTCCTGTCCAAGCACCTCGCCTCCCTCGAGGACGTCGACTACGTGAAGCGCCGCAAGGGCGTCCATCGCGGCCGGCGCACTACCTGGATCTCGCTCACACCGGACGGACGCAGGGCGCTCGACGCGCACATCGACGCCCTGCACGCATTGATCGACGGTGTCACCACGCCTCGGTGACCGGTGGCCAGCGTTGCGTCGCGCGGCGCCGCGACGATAGACTCAGGACCTCCCGAGCGGGAGTAACTCAGTTGGCAGAGTGTCAGCTTCCCAAGCTGAATGTCGCGGGTTCGAACCCCGTCTCCCGCTCCACGTCCCTCCTATCCTGCGACGGCGTGCTTCCGCGCACCTCGACCCCTGGTGGATCACTGCATCCGGATTGCCGTCGTCTGCGTGGGTTCTCTTGACGGGCATGCGTGAGCGACCTAGTCTTTCTCACGCATCGACGTCATACAAGAAGGCTGGCGATGGCCAAGACACACACGACCCTTGATCTGGACCGCGACCTGCTACGGGACGCCGCGGAGGCGCTCGGGACGACCAGGACAACCGACACGGTTCACGCTGCCCTGCGCGAGGTGGTGGCTCGGCGGCGACGTGCGTGGCTGGCCCGGCGCGACTTCTCCGAGCTCGAGGTCGCCCTGCCGGACCTGCGAACAGCTCGCGTCGAGGCCGTCGACGGCAAACTGGGCGGCGCGTAGATGGAGCCCGCATCCGACAGGCCGGATCTGGCCGATACGTCGGTCTGGGCTCGCAGCGGCAAGCCCGGGCTCGAGTCGTTTGCGGAAGCGGTCGCGGAAGGCCGCGTCGCCGTCTGCGACCAGGTCGCCATGGAACTCCTTTGGAGCGCCCGGGACCTCGCCGACTTCCGAGCGACGGAA
>DATDJA010000216.1:0-2943 GCA_036520795.1 Candidatus Limnocylindrales bacterium | reverse complement strand
CTCAAGGGCCTGCTCCGGGGCCTGAACCTCAACACCGTGTGCGAGGAGGCCCGCTGCCCCAACATCGGGGACTGCTGGGACCAGCGAACGGCCACGGTCATGATTTTGGGCGACGTCTGCACCCGCGCCTGCGGGTTCTGTGCGATCAAGACCGGCAAGCCCACCTGGTTCGATGACGACGAGCCGCGACGCGTCGCGGAGGCCGTGGCGGCGATGCGGCTCGAGCACGTCGTGGTCACCTCGGTCGCGCGCGACGACCTGCCGGATGGGGGCGCCGGCGCCTTCGCGGCCACGATCGGCGAGCTCCGCCGTCGGAGCCCGGGCATGGGCGTCGAGGTCCTGATCCCCGACTTCAACGGCGCCGAGGCCCCGCTGAGAACGGTGATGGAGGCGGGGCCGGACATCCTCAACCACAACCTCGAGACCGTCCGCCGGCTCCAGAAGCCTGTCCGCAAGCGCGCCCGCTGGGACCGGACGCTGAGCGTGCTCGAGCGGGCGAAGGCCTACGCGGCCGAGTACGGCCACGCGGCGCACACGAAGAGCAGCCTGATGGTCGGCCTCGGCGAGACCCGCGAGGAGCTCACCGAGGCCTTCGCGGCCCTGCGCGAGGTCGACGTCGACATCCTCACGATCGGGCAGTACCTGCGGCCGACGGAGCAGCACCTCCCGCTGATCCGCTACTACCACCCCGACGAGTTCGCCGAGATGAAGGTCGAGGCGCTCGCCCTGGGGTTCAAGCACGTCGAGTCCGGCCCGCTCGTCCGCTCGAGCTACCACGCCCGCGACCAGGTCCCGGGCGCGGAGCTCAAGGCCCTCCGCCGCCAGGCGACGATCGACGCCGACGGCCGCGTGGTGCCGGTCGCGGGCTGATCGGGGGCCCCGAGGGGCTATCCTTCGGGTGATGGTCGCGAAGCTCAGCCGGAAGGTCCCGCTCGCCGAGCTCCACTGTCACCTCGGTGCCGCGGTCACGCCCGCGATCATGTGGTCGATCGCCCACGCCCAGGGCATCAAGCTCCCCACCCGCGACTACTGGGACTTCCGCGACCTGATCACGGTCCACCCCGGGCGCACCAAGAGCTTCGACGGCTACCTGCAGCTGTTCCACTGGACCGAGCTCATCCAGTCGAGCCCGATCGCGGTCGAGCGCGCGGTATACGAGGTGGTCGGCGGGGCGTATCGGAAGAACAACGTGACCACCATGGAGCTGCGTTTCAACCCCATGAAGCGCAACCGGGGCGGGGAGCAGGACCTCGACCACATCGTCGCGGCGGCCGTGCGCGGCATGGACCGGGCGACGCTCGAGTACCCGGTGAAGCCCGGGCTGATCTTCTGCCTCGACCGCGCCTTCCCGTTCGAGCTCAACGAGATCATCGTGGAGAAGGCGATCGCGTGGCGCGATCGGGGCGTCGTGGGCGTCGACATCGCAGGCCCCGAGTCCGCGACGTTCCGCGTCGCCGACTACCGGCGCCTGTTCCGGCGGGCCCGACAGTTCCGCCTCGGGATCACCATCCATACCGGCGAGGCGGGCCCCGTCGAGGAGGTCGCCCGGGTCATCGAGCTCCTGGAGCCCGACCGCATCGGCCACGGCGTGAAGGCGGCGTACGACCCGCGCGCGATGGGGATGCTCCGCGAGCGCGGCATCGTCCTCGAGATCTGCCCCACGTCCAACCTCAACACGGGCGTCGTGTCGGGCTGGGACGAGTTCCGCTGGATCTTCGACCAGCTCCATCGCAACGGCGTGCGCTACGCGATCAGTACCGACGGCCCCGAGATGCTCAAGACCTACATCCGCGACGAGCTCGCGACGCTGGGCCGCCTCGGCATCCTCGACATCGACCAGCAGCAGCAGGTGGCGGCGACCTCGCTCGCGGCGTCGTTCGTGCCCAACGTCTCGGACGTCCCGCAGGCGAAGCGGGCCCCGGAACGGCGCGCGGTCGTGGAGCGCGAAGAGGGCTGAGCGCGATGGACCTCGATCTCTCGCCGGACCACGTGCTCCTGCGCGACACCATCCGCGAGTTCATGGAGACCGAGGTCGCGCCGGTCGTCGACCAGCACGAGCGGGAGCGCCGGTTTCCGACCGAGATCGTCCGCCGGATCGGCGAGCTCGGCTGGCTCGGGATCAACGTTCCGGAGCGCTGGGGCGGCGCAGGGATGGACACCCTGGCCTACGCCATCGCCGTGGAGGAGATCGGCCGCGTCTGGGGCTCGCTGGGCCTGATCGTCGCCGCCCACACCAGCCTCGGCTGCGGCCCGCTGATGATCGCCGGCACGGACGAGCAGCGCGACCGCTGGCTGACGCCGCTCGCCTCGGGCGAGGTCATCGGCGCGTACGGGCTCACCGAGCCGTCCGCGGGCTCGGACGCCGGTGGCACGCGCACGACCGCGCGCCACGACGCGGCTGCCGACGGCAGCTGGGTCATCGACGGCCAGAAGCGGTTCATCACCAACGCCGGACAGGCCGGGACGTACATCATCACCGCACGGACCGGCGACCAGAAGGACGGCTCGGCGTCGATCTCCGCCTTCATCGTCGCCGCGGACTCGCCGGGGTTCAGCGTGGGGCGGCTCGAGGACAAGATGGGCCTCCACGCCTCGGCCACGGGCGAGCTCCGGTTCGACGGTGTCCGCGTCCCCACGTCCAACCTCCTGGGCGAGCAGGGCGCCGGCTTCAAGGCGTTCCTCAAGGTCCTCGACGGCGGCCGGATCTCGATCGCCGCCCTCGCCCTCGGGCTCGCCCAGGCCGCGCTGGACGCGGCGGTCCCGTACGCGAGGGAGCGCGAGCAGTTCGGGCGCCCGATCGGGACCTTCCAGGGGGTCGCGTTCATGATCGCGGACATGGCGACCGAGATCGAGGCGGCCCGGGCCCTCGTCTATCGCTCGGCGTGGCTCAAGGACCAGGGCCGCGACTACGCGCTCGCGTCCGCGCAGGCCAAGCTGTTCGCG
>DATDJA010000215.1:0-2556 GCA_036520795.1 Candidatus Limnocylindrales bacterium | reverse complement strand
CGACCTGCGGACGCCCTACAGGGTCTTCGACTCGTTCTCGCCGGGCTCGCCCGTCGTGAGCGGCGTCACGGTCCGCCTGGGCTGGGGCTCGGCCAGCCCGACCTGGTCGCCCGTCGCCACCGAGCTGCTCGACACGACGCCCGCGACGCCGTCGCTCAATGACGCCTCGCTGCTCGTGGGTCAGACGATGACCGACCCGGTCTCGACGATCTCGATCACCACGGAGTCGATCGGCGCGTCCGGCGTCACGGTCGAGGTGTCCGAGTCGACGCCGCCCGGGATGCCGGGGTCACTCGCCGCGACGCTGTACTCGACGCCGAGCGTGGGTCTCGCGTGGACCGCCGCGAGCGACAACGCGGGCATCGAGTCGTACCGGATCCGCCGGGACGGAGCCACCGTGGCGACGCTGGGGGCCGGCGCGCGCGACTGGCTCGATCAGGACGTCGAGCTCGGGTCCTCCTACGACTACTCGGTGGCCGCGATCGACACCTCGGGCAACGTCGGCCCCGCGGCGACGATCTCGATCGATGTCGAACCGGGCGGTGGGCCGCCGCCACCCGACACGAAGGCACCCGGCAAGCCGGGCAACTTCCACGTCCGCCACCGCCAGCACGGCGGGCCGCACGTCACGTTCGCCTGGGCCGCCGCGACGGACAACGTCGGCGTGGTCAAGTACAAGATCTATCGCGCCGGGCACGCCCGGCCGATCGCGACGACGACGTCGCGCCACATCCGGATCACGACCAAGGCCGGCGCGAAGTACAAGGTCCGGGCGTTCGATGCCGCCGGCAACCGCAGCGCGGCCTCGAACAAGGTCCGCGGCCGCCGCTAGCCCGTTCGCCGCCGCGCCTGCGGCTGTTTCGGCGGCTGAGCCCGGCCGTCCGCGCCCCCGCGGGGTGCCCCAGCCCGGCCCTCCGCGCCCTTGCGCTCGATCTGTGCACCCCGTGCACATCGCCCGATGGGTTGTGCAGCAGAGGCACATTCTTGCCCTCCGCTGCGCGTGTCACGTCGATTCTGTGCGTGTACATCACGACGACAGCGCCGGCTGACCGCCGGGTCGACACGCGAGCAGCACATGTGCGCCAGGAGCACAAGTGCGACGCGACCGGCCATCGGATCGAGCCCGACCGCGCAGGAATGTGCACCAGCTGCACACCGACGAGATCAGAGCAGGATCAGCGAGCTCCCGCCGGGCGAGACACCCGCGCCAAGCAGCTCGATGGCGCGCAGGCCCGGAACCGGGAAGCGCTCATGGAGGGCGTCGGCGTTCTCGCGGACGAGCGCGCGGTTGTGCCGGCTGTCGAGGAGCAGCAGGACGAGCATGTCCACGCCGCCGTCGCGCAGCTTCAGGGCCAGTCGGCGCTCGAGCGCCTGGAGGTCTCGTGGCCGGGTCTCCGCCTCGACGCCGCAGCGCCAGTCGCGGCCACGGATCAGCGCGTCCCACGCCCGCATGTCGCCCACCATGGGGAGGGGGACTTCCGTCGCCCAGCTCAGACTCCGGTGGATCCGCGCGCGCAGGTGCTCGAGCAGCGCCGAGTGCGCGGCATCGCGCAGCGGACCTCCTGACGGGTAGGCCCTGACCGACAGCTCGAGCCCGACCGCCGCGAGCAGCTCAGTCGCCGCGATGATGCCCACGTCATCGACTCGGCCGCGTTCGACGCGACTGACCCACGAGCGGTCGACGCCGAGGGCAGTCGCCACGCTTGCCTGGCTGAGTCCGCGGTCGTGTCGAGCGTCCCGGAGCTCGCGCTGCAAGAGGGCGGTCAGCTCAACGCCTCGCACGTGCCCTCGCTCGACGACCTTAGGACGCCTCGGCATCGCCACAGCATGAAAACGGCGACTTCACCACGGCTTATCACGGCCGGCCGGTAGATTGGGGTCATGCCGACCCAAGCCTGGGCGCTCGTCGCCCTGTTCAGCCTGTGTTCGATCGTCCTGGGGGTCGTGGCGGTGCGGATCGCCGCTCGCGGCAGCGGACCCGTAGGCCTCGCCGCGTACGTCCTGCCCGTTGTCGCCGCATTCGGCGCGTTCTACGTCATCGGCCACCGGCTGGGGCTCGCGGTGGGTCCGGAAATCGGCCTGTTCGGGTTCCAGGTCGCGCTGATCGGCGACCTCGCGATCGGGTTCGCGGCTGCGCTGGCCGTCGCCCTGGCCCAGGCGGCGGTCGTTCGGGCAAGGCGGCGAGGGTCCGCGGGCGTCGAGGGCGAGCGAGGCTAGGCCGGCCCCGGTTCGCTGCCTGTCGCCACCGGGCGGCCCGCCCGCGTCCAATCACTGTACGACCCCGCATAGACCAGGGGGTCGGGGAGCTCGGCGATCCGCATCGCCAGCGCGTTGTGACAAGCCGTGACGCCGCTCCCGCAGTAGCTGACGACGTCGCCCACGGCGGTCAGGGCCTCGAATCGGTCCCGGAGTGCTTCGGGGGGCAAGAAGAGGCCGTCCGGCCCGAGGTTGCCGCCGCTCGGCCGGTTGACCGCTGTCGGGATGTGGCCGGGCACGCCGTCGACGGGCTCGACCTCGCCGCGGTATCGCTCGGGCGCCCGCGCGTCGATGACGCCA
>DATDJA010000214.1:0-2255 GCA_036520795.1 Candidatus Limnocylindrales bacterium | reverse complement strand
GAGGTCCGGGTCACCGATCTGGACCGGCGGCGCTGAGCCGTCGGCCGGCGCCACGAACACGCGGTCACGCTGGCCGGGGAAGTCGATCCAGCGGGAGAACGCGATCGTCCTGCCGTCGGGCGACCACGAGAAGTACTGGAGGTAGTCGGCGCCCTCGACGATCGCCGTGGGCGCTTGGCCGTCCGGGTTCGCGACGAACAGCGAGGCCGGCATCGTGGAGACCGGGCTCACGTACACGAGGTAGGCGATGCGGGACCCGTCCCGTGACCAGGTCGGGATGCCCTTGATGCCATCGCCTGACGTGATCGCTCGGGCGCCGGAGCCGTCGGCGGCCGCGATCCACAGCTGGCCGTCGGTGACGTAGGCGATGTCGCCGTTCCCCGCCGGGCCGAACGGGGGTGGCACGCGGCGCGAGCCGCCACCGGCCACGAGGACCCCGCCGACGATCAGGGCGACGAGCAGCAGGGCGACGAGCACGAGGAGGCGCCAGTTGAAGCGCGGCCCGACGGCCGCGGTCGAGATCGCAGACATGGACGTCCACCTTTCGGGGATCAGCCAGGCCGGCCGGCGGCGCGTCTGCGACGAGCGAGCGAGCACGGTTCCGAGCAGGTGCTCGGGCTCGTGACCCGGCGCCGTCGCCTCGAACCAGCCGGTCAGCTGGCGGTCGAAGTCGTCGTGGGCGGTCATGCCGGATGCCCTCCCTCGAGCACGTGGGTTCGAGCGTCGGCATCGACGGCAGACCGCATCGCCCGGGTCGCCCGGTGGAGCCGCGACCGCACGGTCCCGGGTGGGATCCGCAGCGCGTCGGCCGCCTCATCGAGCGTCAGGCCGAGGTAGTAGTGCAGGACGAGGACGATCCGCTGGTCGGCATCGAGCCTGGCGAAGCCACGCTCGAGCAGATCGCGGTCGGCGAGGTTGATCGCGGGGTCCGGATCGGCCATCGCGACCGGCCGGACCTGCATCTCTATGGCCAATCGACGCCGTCCGCGTCGTGCCTCGGTGTAGCAGGCGCGGACGAGCAGGCGATGGAGCCAGGCATCGAAGCGATCGGGATCCCGCAGGGCCGAGAGGTCGCGCCAGGCGGCGACAAGCGCCTCCTGGGTCGCGTCCTCGGCCCGTGCGTCGTCACGGAGGATCAGGCGGGCGGCGCTGAAGAGCCGGCCGATCCTTACGCGCACCAGATCTGAGAACGCGTCGTGATCGCCCGCCATCGCCCGCTCGACCAGGTCCCGTTGCATCGGGCCTCCAGGATGGGCACGGCTCTTCGGACCGTGCTCATAGGGTATGGGGCGACTCGCGCGAATCCAGTTCCCGATGGCCCGGACGTGTATCGTCGAGGCACACCGTCCCGTGCCCGAGGTCTCCGTGCCGCTCCCCTCGCTCGCCCGCATCACCGCCCCGCCCGACCCGATCCTCGGCCTCGCCGAGGCCTACCGCAACGACCCGCGGGACGGCAAGATCAACCTCTCGTCGGGCGTGTTCGTCGACGAGACGGGCACGACGCCGGTCCTCGCTACGGTGATCGAGGCCGAGCGCCGACTCGCGGACGCCGCCGGCACGAAGCTCTACCGGCCGATCGACGGCGAGCCGGCCTACCGCGACCTCGTCCGCGCCCTCGTCCTGGGCGCCGATCACGAGGCGGTGACGTCCGGCCGGGCGCTGGCCACGCAGACGCCCGGAGGAACGGGCGGCCTGCGCGTCGCCGCCGACCTGCTGCACCAGACCGGCTCCGGCCAGACCCTGTGGATGAGCGAGCCGACGTGGCCCAACCATCCACAGCTGTTCCACGCCGCCGGTTTCCGCATCCGCTCCTACCCGTACACCGATTCGACCGGACGGCGGATCGACGAGGACGCGATGCTGACGGCGCTGCGCGGGGCTTCGCCGGGCGACGTCGTGCTGCTCCACGGCGCGTGCCACAACCCGACCGGCGTCGACCCGTCGCCCGAGCTGTGGCGGCGGATCGGCGACGTCGTGCAGGAGCGGCACGTGCTGCCGCTGGTGGACCTGGCGTACCAGGGGTTCGGCGACGGGCTGCTCGAGGACGCCGCCGGGCTGCTCGAGATCGTCCGGCCGGGGGTTGAGCTCATCGTCTCGACCTCGTTCTCGAAGACGTTCTCGCTGTACGCGGAGCGGGTCGGGGCGATGCTGGTCATCGCCTCCTCGGCTGCGGACGCTGCCGCCGTGCAGAGCCACGTCAAGGCGGCGATCCGCACCAACTACTCGAACCCGCCCGCCCACGGCGCCGACGTCGT
>DATDJA010000213.1:0-6522 GCA_036520795.1 Candidatus Limnocylindrales bacterium | reverse complement strand
CAGGCGCGTGAACCCCGTGAGGTCGACGAAGGCGACGGCGGGCGGCGTCTCCAGCCGCGCCTCGACGTAGCCCGCCTGCTCGAGGATCCGTTCGCTCTCGGCCATGCTGTACTCGTCGATCGCCCGGCTGAGATGGCGCCCCGTGAGCCACGCCGACATCGGGATCGAGACCCGCGCGAAGCGCGCCCACGGGCGGAGCAGCCGGTCGAACAGCTCGTCCTCGGGAAAGCCCTCGAGCTCGCCGCCGCTCCGCTGGACCACCTCGCCGTACGTGCCGAGCGCCGAGTCCGCCGCGCGCCGCGCCCCCTCGCTGAATATCCGGATCGCGCGCAGCGCGAGGTCGGGGTGGCCGGTGAGGTCGACGACGTCGCAGATCTCCGCGATCAGCGCCTCCTCCTCGACGGACAGGACCGACGTCGGGTCCGGCTCGGCGATGCCGAAGGCGGCGAACAGGGGCATGAGATGCGCGCGGCGTGGACCGAGCGAGGCGGCGAACGCCGCGTAGGAGCGGTTGGACGGGGGAGCGGGCGTCGGGTGGAGCTCGTCGTAGTAGCGGAGACTGATCTGGCCGGCGCGGCTCGCCGCCAGGAGCGCCTCGAGCGGGACCCCGGAGTCCTCGAAGGCGATCAGGAGCCTGACGCGGTGGACGTCACCCGGATCGAAGGTGCCGTCGCCAGAGCCCGCGACCGCGCCGGCATCGGCGAGTTCCGCGACCCGTGCCGCATCGACGCCCAGGCGCCTCGCCAGCTCCTCCGCCGAGATCCGCGCGGTGGCGGACCCAGCCGATCCGCCCGATCCGTTGCCCATGGCCGCATTGTGCCGTGTCGATGGCGTACGCTCGGGGCGTGACCGGCCGAGGCGAGGAGAGCGGGATGATCAGCGAACAGGCGTCGAAGCTGCTGGTGGCGCAGATCGGCCACGAGTTCACGGCCCACCAGCTGTACATGGGCATCTCGCTCTACTTCGAGCGCGAGAGCCTCAAGGGCTGGTCGAAGCTGTTCCACGACCAGGCGGTCGAAGAAGCGGGCCACGGCGGCAAGATCATGGCGTTCCTGATCGACAACGAGGTCGACTTCGCGCTGCCGGCCGTCCGCGGCGCGCCGACGACCTACCCCTCCGCCCGGGCGGCCGTCGAGACGGCGCTGGCCAGCGAACAGAAGGTCACCGCCCTGTTCGAGACGATGGTCAACACCTGCCGCGACGCGCAGGACAACCGGTCGCTCCAGTTCCTGTGGTGGTTCGTCGAGGAGCAGGTGGAGGAGGAGCGCACCGCTCGCGCGCTGCTCGACCTCATCGACAGCGGCATCAACCTGTTCCAGGCGGAGTCGATGCTGGACGGGATCACCGGCTAGCGGCCAAGCGACCGCTCGGACCGGTTCAGCGCCCCGTCAGTACGTGCACTTGAAGCACACGTCGTAGCTCTTCACGATCGTGAAGATGCTGTCGCCCTTTGCGTTCGTCGCCCGCATGAGGATCGTCCAGTACGGCGGGACGTCGACCTCGCCGATCTCCCACGAGACGTCGATCGAGCGATCGTCCCCGGGGGCGACGCCGAGGAGCACGAGGTCGTCGGCCGGGATCTTCATGCCTCGTACGACGCACGGCGTGTCGTTGTACTTCTTTGACTCCCGGAGGCAGTAGGGGAGCCCGTAGACCGGGAACGAGTCGGCGACGCCCTTGGGCGCCGTCCATGTGATCCGGAAGGTCTGCTTGAAGGTGCCCTCGGTGTCGCCGGGCACCTCGTCGACCTTCTTGAACGTCGGTTTGCCAGGCTTGGGCGGAATCGCCTTGGCCGTGCCGGGCGTCGCCGGCGGGTTCGTCACCTCCGCTGACGGCGTCTCCGCGCTGGCGGACGGTTCCGGCGAGGCGGTTGCGGCAGCCTGGGTCGGCGCGCTCGTGCCGTCCTCTACGGCCGACGACGGCTGGCTCGCGCCGCAGGCGCCGATGGCCACGGCGATGAGCAGGAGCCCGACGGCGCCGCGGGGAGGTGTCATCCGCGCCATTCTGCCCGCCGCCACCTCACGCGTCACGCCTGCCCGTCCACCCCGGCGCGGCCCCTGCCATGTATTCACGGGGTGAATGCGCAACCGACGGTCGGCCACGCGCGCGGGGCCCCCGGTACGTGTCCCGCGCACGAGCCCCGCGACGCACCGCGCCAGACATGCGCCAGGTGAATGCTGGGCCAACTCCGCGGCGCGCTACGTGGCCTAACAGTCGCCCCGTGACTGCATGGCATCCCCACAGGCCCACTCCGATCCTTGGCATTCTCCCCATGCATCCACGGCAGGATCGCCCGGGAGAGACCGCGTTTCGCATGCACACGGTGAATACAAGACCACGTGGGACGCGCGCCGGACCGACCGCTACCCGCCAACCGGCTGGATCGACACCCACTTGCCCTCCCAGACCATGTCGATCCCCGCGTAGTGCCACGGCGTGAAGAACGACTTGAACTGCTTGCGCGTGAGCTTCCTGTTCGGCCGCATGTCGTAGCCATAGCTCCGGCTCTGGCGACCCCACAGCGGGCCGACGACCCGCACGCTCGTGACGCTGAAGTTGCGGGTCTTCGCCGGATCGGCGGTTGCGGTGAAGCCGGTCAGCACCCAGGCGTGGTTGCCGTGCGAGACCGTGATCCCCACCGGGAGCTTCGTCGTGCGCAGGTTCGTGACCGCGGACCGCAGCGCCGAGCTGAACGAGTCGCTCGCCACGCGCTTGTACCGCGCGTCGACGAAGTGCCGCAGGCCCGCGGCCCAGCCGCCCGGATCGACGCCGTCGGAGGCCGGGATGGGGTACCGGTTGTGGTCGCGCATGTACCGGTAGTAGCGCTGCTGGGCGTCGCGCGAGTGGCCGTCGCGGTGCAACACGATGTTGCGGATGATCTGGACGTCGGCGGCCGTGCACCAGCGCCAGGTCTGTTGGGTGCTGAACACGCCGGAGCGGTAGAGGTTGATGCCGCCGTCCCACGCCGGCAGGGCCGCGGTGGCACCCAGCGGAACCACGCCCAGGAGCGCTGTCGCCAGCGCAGCCGCGACCGCCACGACCCGGGCAGATCTGGCGAGGCGCGCGCGGCCGGCCATCAACCCATGGTAGGCGGGTCGGGCAAATCGTCACGCAGCCTGGTCGGCTACGTCGACCAGGCGCACCTCAGTCGCCGCTTCAAGCGTTTCCTGGGCACGACGCCCGGCAGGTTTGGCGGCGGGCGCTAGCTCGCGTCCGGCGCCGGTCCCATCGGGCTGATGAGCTGGAAGTAGTTTCCGTCGGGATCGGAGAACGTGGCGATCCACGTGCCGGGTGCCTGCTCGAAGCTGTAGGGCTCGGCCACCACGGTCGCGCCCGCGCCCTTCAGGCGCTCGAAGTCGCCCTTCACGTCCGCGCTCTCGATGTTGACGATGATGCGGCCGGGTTCGGGGTTGCTGCCCTTGACCTCGCTGTGCGGCCCAACGGTGATCCCGCCACCGCCGATCTGCCAGCCCACGTAGCCGCCGTCGTCCCACATCGGCTTGCCGAACAGCTTCGTGTAGTACTCAGATAGCCGCGGCGCGTTGTCCGACCCGATCAGGATGCTGTTGAGGTTCATGCCGTCTCCTTCATTCAGGCGACAACCGTACTCTCTCGCTCGGACCCCATCGCTGCCCGACCGGACGAGTAGGCTGGCGCGGTGACCGAGAACGTGCTCGACCGGGCCGGCGAGGCGGCGCTGTACCGGGCGCTGCGGCGGTTCTGGCACCCGGTCTTGTGGGCCGACGAGGTGGGAGAACGGCCGGTCGCGGCGATGCTGCTCGACGAGCCGCTGGCCATCGTCCGGCTGGACGGTGAGGTGCGCGCGTTCAAGGACCTGTGCGTGCACCGCGGAACGGCGCTGTCGCTGGGCTGGGTCGACGACGGCCACCTCGTCTGCGCCTACCACGGCTGGACCTACGACCCCGACGGTGTCTGCACCCGGATCCCGGCCAGCCACGGGACGAACATCCCGAACAAGGCGCGGATCGTCCGCTACCAGGCGGTCGAGCACGCCGGGCTCATCTGGGTCTGCCTCGACGACGACACGCCGCTCATGCCGCTGCCGGTGTTCCCGGAGTGGGCGGATGACACGTATCGCAAGATCAAGATCCCGCAGTACGACTGGCACGCGAGCGCGGCGCGGCGGGTCGAGAACTTCGTCGACTTCAGCCACTTCGCGTGGGTCCACGAGGGCATCCTCGGCGATCGCGCGAAGCCCGAGATCCCCGACCACGACGTCATCCGCGATGCGACCACGCTCGCGTTCGAGCTTGGGATCGAGGAGCCCGCGACGGCGGTGAAGGGCGACACGGGGGACGGCGGCAGGATCCAGCGCACGCCCAGCCGGTACACGATCTCGATGCCCTTCTCGGTGCACCTCGACCAGCCCCTGCCGGACGACCGGCACTTCGTCCTGTTCGTCGCCTCGTGCCCGCTGTCGGCCAGGGAGACCCGCAACTTCACCTGGAACGCGCGCAACTACGAGCTGGACCCGGCAGGGGACCAGGCGTTCGTCGACTTCCAGCAGCTGATCCTCGAGCAGGACCGGGTCGTCGTGGAGTCGCAGCGCCCCGAAGAGCTACCGATCGACCTGTCGGAGGAGCTCCACATCAAGGGCGTCGACCGCGTCTCGATCGACTACCGCCGCTGGCTGGGCGAGATCGCCGCCGGCCGCGCCTGACCACGCCCGTAACCAAGGATGGACCCGTGGACGAGACGATCCCGAAGCGCAAGACCATCGGCCTGGTCGCGCACGACAACAAGAAGCTGGACCTCGTCGAGTGGGCCCAGTTCAATCGCGACCTGCTCGCGGGCCACGACCTCGTCGCGACCGGCACGACCGGCACGCTCCTGGAGTACGAGCTCGGCGTCCACGTCCGGCGCCTGCAGAGCGGGCCGCTCGGCGGTGACCAGCAGCTCGGCGCGCTCATCGCCGAGGGCGCGATCGACTTCCTGGTCTTCTTCTGGGACCCCCTCGAGCCGCAGCCCCACGACCCCGACGTGAAGGCGCTGCTGCGCATTGCGGTCGTGTGGAACATCCCCGTCGCGTGCAACCGGTCGACGGCCGACTTCATGATCGCCTCGCCGCTGATGACCAGCGACTACGAGCGCGCGAGGCCCGACTACCAAGCGTATGTGGAGCGGTTCACCTCGGCGACCTGAGCCGCCGCCGCGCGCCCCCAGGTGCGTGCACGCACTGCGACCATCGGCGGGTCAGACGGGGACGACCTCGCCGGTTGACTCGGCGGCGATCGGGGCGAGGATCTGGTCATGCGCCAGCGATTGCCGGCCCTGTTCGTCATGCTCGCGGTTGCCGTCGGGCTGGGTCTGCCCGCCGCCGGGCCGGCCGAGGCCGCCGTCAAGGCCGCGAGCGTCCCGGCCGCGTGGCCGTTCGACAAGCTCCAGATCGGGTTCGCGGACGCGCCGGGCGGCGCCGCCGACCTCCGTGCCGACGCCCCGTTCGGCCTCCGCTACCAGTACCTCGCGGGTGGCGTGAACACCGGCAACGGCTGGGCGACGTGGAACGAGAACGGCAACTTCGTGAAGTGGTATGTCGAGGACTCGGTCGCCAACGACATGGTCGCGGTGTTCCCGTACTACCAACTGCTCCAGAGCAACCCGTCGAACGGCTCGGGCGAGGCCGCGCGCGACCTCAACAACCTCAAGAACGAATCCACGATGGCCGACTACTGGGCCGACGTCCGCCTGTTCATGAAGAGGGCCGAGGCCGGCTCGTCCGGCCACCCTGTCGTGCTCCACGTCGAGCCCGACCTGTGGGGCTACATCGAGCACGCGGCGACCGGCAACGACGCGACGACCGTGGCGGCCGCGGTCGCCTCGAGCGGCGACGACGACCTGGCCGGGATCGGCAACACGGCGAAGGGGTTCGCGAAGGCCTTCGTGAAGCTGCGCGACCTGTACGCGCCCCACGTGCTGCTCGCCTACCACGTCTCGGTGTGGGGGACCAACATCGACCTTCACCACAGCCAGACCAGCGAAGCCGAGACCGACGCGCTGGCGGCCAAGGCGGCAGCGTTCTACGACTCGCTCAACACCGACTTCGATCTCGCCTTCGTCGATCTCGCGGACCGCGACTCGGGCTTCTACGAGCACCAGTACGGCGACGGTGGCGCGTCGTGGTGGAACGCCTCGGACTTCCCGCGCTACGGGCGGTTCATCGGCGGCTTCGCGGCGGCGACGGGCGAGCCGATGGTCGTGTGGCAGATCCCGATGGGCAACACCCTGATGCGCGCGACCAACGACACCTGGGGCCACTACGCGGACAACCGTCCCGAATGGTTCCTCGACGACGTCTCGGACGGCAACCTCGCCTCGTGGCGGGACTGGGGCGTCGTTGCGCTGCTGTTCGGCGGCGGGGCCGGGGGCACGACCTGCGCCTGCGACGGGGTGGGGGACGGGACGACGAATCCGGCGGCGTCGGGCACGCACACGCGGGCATCGCTGTCGGCCGACGATGACGGGGGCTACCTGCGCGACCGGGTCGCCGTGTACTACGCGTCC
>DATDJA010000212.1:0-4480 GCA_036520795.1 Candidatus Limnocylindrales bacterium | reverse complement strand
CCAGCACGGGATCCTGCTCATCGCCGACGAGGTCCAGACGGGGTTCGGGCGCACGGGCGAGCTGTTCGCCGTCGACCACTGGAACGTGGAGCCCGACATCCTGGTCATGGCCAAGGGCATCGCGTCCGGGCTGCCGCTGTCGGGGATCATCGCCCGCAAGGAGCTGATGGACCGGCTGCCGCCGGGTTCGCACGGCGGGACGTACGGTGGCAACGTCGTCTCGTGTGCGGCCGCCAACGCCACGCTGGATGTCATCGAGGACGAGGGCCTCGTCGCGAACGCCCGCGAGCGCGGCCGCCAGCTGCTCGACGGACTGCGCCGGGCGTGTGCGGGCCGGGTGTCGGTGGGCGACGTCCGCGGCCTGGGGCTGATGGTCGCGGTCGAGTTCGTGAAGCCGGGCGAGGGGGACGGCCGGGTGCCGAACCCCGAGCTCGCAAAGCGGGTGCAGCATGAGGCGTTCGCGAGGAACCTGCTCATGCTCACGGCCGGCACGTACGTGAATGTCATCCGGATCATCCCGCCGCTGGTCACGACCGAGGACGAGGTCGACCGGGCGATCGGTATCCTCAGCGAGTCACTGGACGCAGCCGGCGCTTGACGACACGGTCCAGGCAGCGAGGAGAACCGTGACCGAGTCGAACCAGCCCACCGAGGTCGAGTCCCCGCCCGCGCCCGGACCGACCCCGATCACCGCGACCACCAGCTTCGAGGACCAGGAGCGTGCCGTCGGGATCGACCCCGACGCACCGCTGCCGGGCGAGGGCGGCCTGCGGATCATCCTGTTCGGCGCGATCGCCCTGTTCGGCATCCCGGCGGTGCTGGGCGGCGGGATCGCGGCCGGATACCCGATCGTCGGGATCGTCCTCGCCGTCGCGCTCGGGGCGGTGTGCCTGCTGTTCGCGAGGCCCCGCCAGCGCGCGTGACCCGCGGAGCTACCCAGCCGCGCGCAGCCGGCGCAGGATCTCGTCGTGGAGCAGGCCGTTGGAGCCCACGAATGACTCCGCGTCGATCCGCCGCTCCCCGTTCACGTCCGTGACCCGGCCGCCCGCCTCCTCGATCACGACCTGGGGCGCCGCGAGGTCCCAAGTGTGCATCCCGGTCTCCATCATCGCCTCCGCGGCGCCCTCTGCGACCAGCGCGTAGCCCCAGAAGTCGCCGAAACCGCGGTCACGCCACGAGGCGTCGATCAGGTCGGTGAACCCGGGCATGAGCCCGCTATCGACGTTGTCGCGAAGGCTGCCGTAGACGAGCTGGGCGTCCTCGAGCGCGGCCACCCGCGACACGCGGACCTGGCGCCTGCCGTCCTGGCCGTCGCTCCACGCGCCGCCACCCCGGTACGCGTACCACCGCTCGCGCATCGCGGGCGCAGAGATCACGCCGACCTGCATCTCGCCCTCGTGCTCCACCGCGAGCAGCGTCCCGAACAGGGGCACGCCGCGAATGAAGTTGTGGGTGCCGTCGATCGGGTCGATGTACCAGCGCGTCGTCGAGCGGCCGGCGTCCTCGCCGTACTCCTCGCCGACCAGGCCGTGGTCCGGCCATCGGGCGAGGATGCCGTCCCGGATCTCCAGCTCGATCGCCCGGTCGGCGACGGTCACGAACGAGCGGTCGGGCTTGCGCTCGAGATCGAGGTCGCGGCGGAAGTGCCGCCGGGCGACCTCGTCCGCAGCGTCGCAGGCGGCCAAGGCGAAGTCGAGCCACTCGCGCAGCTGCGATTCGGGGACACGGGCGCGGCCGGCGGACCACTCGGGCCCGAAGCCGGGATCGGAGCTGGCGTTCGTCATGGCGCCGATGATGCCCTGCTCAGGCGCGGATCCGCGAGCCCGAGGGGTCGAACAGCGGCTCCTTGGCCACCGCGAATCCGACCCACGTCCCGAACACGTCGACCTCGCCGCGGGTCCCGATCGCGACGTCGGGCGGCAGGTACCCGTAGGCGAGGCTGCGCTCGACGCTGAACCCGTACCCGCCCGAGGTCACCCTGCCCACGATCCGGCCGTCGATGCGCACAGGCTCATTGCCGAGGCAGACCGAACGCGGATCGTCGAGGATGAGGCACCGCAGGCGCTTCCGCGGTCCGGCCGCCTTCGCCGCCACCAGCGCGTCTCGCCCCAGGAAGTCGCCCTTCTCGAGGCTCACCGCAAAACCGAGGCCGGCCTCGTACGGCGTATCCTCGGGCGTGATGTCGGCCGCCCACGCCCGATAGCCCTTCTCGAGCCGCAGGGCGTCGATGGCGCGATAGCCGCCGGCGACGAGGCCGTGCGCCATGCCCGCCTCCCACAGCGTGTCCCACAGCGCACCGCCGTACTCGGCTGGCGCATACAGCTCCCAGCCGAGCTCGCCGACATACGTCACCCGGAGCGCGTACACGGGAACTGACCCGACCGTGATCGTCCGGGCGGTCAAGTACGGGAAGGCGGCATCGGCGACGTCGTCGGTCGTCGTCGCGGCCAGGATGTCGCGGGCGCGCGGCCCCCACAGGGCATAGCAGACCCGGGCCGAGGTCACGTCGTCGACCATCACGGAGCCGTCGCTCGGCGCGTGGTGGCGGATCCAGGCGAGATCGTGGTTCCCGAACGCGGTCCCGGTCACGAGCAGGAAGCGGTCAGCGGCGACGCGAGTCACCGTGAGGTCGCACTCGATCCCGCCGCGTCGGTTGAGCAGCTGGGTGTAGGTGATGCTGCCGACCTCGCGGTCGACGTCGTTCGCGCACAGCCACTGCAGCAGCCCGGCCGCGCCGGGACCCACGATCTCGATCTTCGCGAACGAGGTCTCGTCGAACAGGGCGGCGGTCGTCCGCGTCGCGAGCGCCTCGGCCCCGATCGCGGGACTCCAGTGCTCGCCGGCCCAGCCGCGCGGGCGAAGCGCCCCGAGCGCGGCCGCGTCCGCCACGCCCGCGCCGCCCCCGTTCGGCTCGAACCAGTTGGCGCGCTCCCACGACGACTTCTCCCCGAACACCGCGCCGAGGGCCGCGAGGCGCGAGTAGGCCGGCGAGACGCGGAGTGGCCGCCCGGCCTGCCGTTCCTCGTTCGGGTAGTGGATGTCGTAGTAGGTCGCGTAGTTCTCGTAGCTCCGCGCGAGCGTGTACGAGCGGCTCCGGTACTGGGCGCCGAAGCGGCGGATGTCCATCTTCCACAGGTCGAGCTCGGGTTCGCCCTCGACGATCCAGGTCGCCACCTGGCGCCCGATGCCGCCCGCCCCGGCGATCCCGTGGGCGCAGAACCCGGCGGCCACGAACAGGCCGCGCACCTCCGACTCGCCCAGGATGAACTCGTTGTCGGGCGTGAACCCCTCGGGGCCGTTGATCATCCTCGTCACGGGCGCGTCGGCGATCGCGGGGACCCGGCGAATGGCGCCGGCCATGATCTCCTCGAACCGCGGCCAGTCGGGGTCGAGCAGGCGGTGGTTGAAGTCGGCCGGGACGCCGTCGAGGGCCCAGGGCATCGGGTTGCGCTCGTAGCCGCCCATGCACAGGCCGCCGACCTCCTCGCGGAAGTACACGAGGTTGTCCGGGTCGCGCAGCTGGGGCAGGCCGGGCTCGACGCCGTCGATCGGAGCCGTCAGCAGGTACTGGTGCGCCATCGGGATGATCGGCAGCGTGATCCCGGCCAGGCGGCCGATGTCGGGGGCGTACATGCCGCCGGCGTTGACCACGACCTCGGCCTCGATCATCTCGCGCTCGCCGTCGTGCTCGACGTCGACGCCCGTGACCCGCCCGTCGCGCACGCCGATCGCCACCACTCGATGATGGTTGCGGATCGTCACCCCCCGCTTCCGAGCCCCCGCCGCCAGCGCGAACGCCAGGTTCGACGGGTCGAGCCAGCCGTCGGTCGGCAGCCAGACCGCACCCAGCACACCGTCCGTCGTCATCAGCGGGAACCGCTCGCGTGCCTCCGCCGCCGAGATCAGCTCGATCGGCAGCCCGAAGCTGGCGGCCCAGCCCGCCTGGCGCTGGAGCTCCTCGAAGCGGGCCGGGCTCGACGCGAGGCGGAGCGACCCGACCTCGTGCCACGACGGATCGACCCCGGTCTCGTCCGCCAGCCGGCGATACAGGTCGACGCCGTACATCATCATTCGCGTCAGCGTCACGGTGCTGCGCAGCTGCCCGACGAGCCCAGCGCTGTGGAACGTCGAGCCGGACGTCATCTCCGCCCGGTCGAGCAGCACGACGTCGGTCCAGCCGAGCGCGGCGAGGTGGTACGCGATCGACGTCCCCCCGACGCCGCCGCCGATGATCACCGCCCGTGCGTGCGCGACCACCGCCTCGCCAACCCTCCTGCTCCCGTTGCTGACGGGAAGCCTAGCGGCGGCACTCCCGCGCCGCCGGGACGTCCCATCGGGCGATCAGTGGCAGTCCGCCGTTCCCTCGTCGGAGAACGATCCGTCCGTGGAGATGAAGCGGTACGACCAGCCGTCAGGGTGCAATGTGACCTGGAACACGCCCAGCAGCCGGGCCTTTCGGACGACGGAGTTGGGCTGCGTC
>DATDJA010000211.1:0-5929 GCA_036520795.1 Candidatus Limnocylindrales bacterium | reverse complement strand
GCCCTCGACCCGCATGTGGCGCAGCGACGCCGACGACGACGCGACCGCCTCCTCGAGCACCCCCTGCACATACCGGCCGTAGTCGACGCGTCGCGCAAACGCCTCCGGAGGGAGGTGCGCCCAGCGCCGGAAGTGGTCGGGGTCGTCGTGGATCGCGCTCATCGCGCCGACCGGGACGTTGAGCCGGTGCCACGGATCGCGGGTCGAGTACGCGACCCCCAGGCCAAGCTCGTCTCGGGGCTCCACGACGACGACCTCGAGGCCGCGGTCTCCCCCGCGCAGCAGGTTCGTCGTCACGAACGCCCCGGCGGCACCGCCACCCACGATCACGACCCGGAACGATCGCCCAGCCATGCGCGCGGTCACCTCCATCGGGCGGCAGCGTGCCACGGATCGATGACTGCCGTCCTCCCTGAACTTGACGCCACCAATACTCCACATAGTATGCTGTTTATGTGGACAATCCACGGCACCGGGACATCCAGGAATGCCACGAGGAGATCGTCAGCGTGATCGACGAGCAGGCCGCCCACGAGATCGTCACCATCGAGACCCCGTCGCTCGGCGACCGGTCGTACCTCGCCATCGCCGGGAGCTGGGCGGTGGCGGTGGATCCGCAGCGTGACATCGATCGAGTGGAGGCCGTGCTCGCAGCGCGCCGCGTGCGGCTGGGAACCGTGCTCGAGACCCACATCCACAACGACTACGTCACCGGCGGCCGTGCCCTCGCGCTCCGCCACCGCGCCACCTACGTCGTGCCGGCGGGGCCGCGGCTCAGCTACGAGGCCCGCCGGGTGCGTGGCGGCGACGAGCTCCGCGTCGGCCCGCAGTCGATCGTCGTCCTGGATGCTCCCGGGCACACGGACGCGCACGCGGCCTACGAGATCCGGGTCGAGGGTGCTACGAGCGGGACCGCCTTCACCGGCGGCTCGCTCCTGCTCGGCGGAGCCGGCCGTACCGACCTGCTCGGCGCCGACCGGGCCGAGGCGCTCGCGCGGCAGCAGTACCGGTCGGTGCGTCGTCTCGCGACCCTGCTGCCGCGGGACACCGTGGTCTGCCCAACCCACGGCTTCGGCTCCTACTGCGCGGCGGGCAACCCCGCGGGCGGTGGCACATCGCTCGCGGAGCAGATCCGGACCAACGAGGCGTTCCACGTCGACGAGGACACGTTCGTCGCGAACATGCTCGCGAAGCTTCGGCCCTACCCGCGCTACTTCGCGTTCATGGGCCAGCGCAACGCCTGGTTCCCGACGTCGGCCAACCTCGAGCCGCTGCCCGAGCTGGCGCTCGACGAGCTGCCCGACGACAGCCCGGCCGTCACCTCTCGGGTGATCCTCGACGTCCGCCCACGGTCCGACTACGCGGCCGCCCACGTCGAGGGGAGCCTGCACGTCGACGGCCGCGGCAACCTCGCGAGCTGGTACGGCTGGGTGTCCTCGATCGAGGCCGAGGTCACCCTGGTGGCCTCCGGCACTGAGGAGGCGGCCGCCGCCCAGCGCGAGCTGCGGCGGATCGGCGTCGACTCGATCCGGGGCGCCTGCATCGCCCCCGACCTCACGGCGTTCGCGGGTGCCGCGTGCGGTCCGGTGGTTTCGATGCTTCGCCGGGCGACCTTCGCCGACCTCGCCGCGGAGCTGCGGCTGGGGGAGGACATCGTCGTGCTCGACGTCCGCGACGAGGACGAGCGCCGAGCCCTGCGGATCGCGGGCTCGCTCGGGATCCCGGTCTACGACCTGCCCCAGGCCGACCTCGAGGCGCTGCGCGGGCGGAACGTGTGGGTCCACTGCGCGGCGGGCTTCCGGGCGACGCTGGCCGCGTCGATCCTGGAGCGGGCGGGGATCCGGAGCGCGATCGTGGACGACCACATCGACGCCGCCGCGGACCTCGGTCTCGCCTACGAGCCGATCGCTTCGGTCGAGCGCGAGGCCCTGGCCGTCGCGTCGATCGCGGCATAGGGGCGGGTGATGCGCAGCCAGGCAACCGGCCCCCGGATGGTCGACGCGCGCGGGGCGCGCGTCGGCGCCGCGATCAGCGTGTTCCTCCTGGTCGTGGCCTTCGACCTCCATCGCAGCGGCTCACCCGAACGGGCCACGATCCTCGTCGCCGCGGTCGCCACGGCCATGGCGGTGAGCGCCGCGACCGCGCTCCGCTGGAACGCCCTGTCGCTGCCGTTCCAGGTTGCCCGCGCGAACGGGGCCGTCCGTCCGCCCACGCCCGACGACCTGCAGCCCGCGGTGGGGCTGCGCATCGCGCAGGCGCTCGGGGCGACGTTCCTCGTGGTCGCGCTGGCGGCGTGGGCGCTCGGCGTGGATGGCCTCGCCGTGCTCCTCATCGCCACCCTCGCCTCGCTCCAGGCGCTGCTCGCGATCACCGGCATCTGCCTCGCCTGCCGCTTCTACGGGCTGGCGGTCTGGTTCGATCGCCGGCGCTCGCCGCAGGGCACCCCGCCGCTTGCGACCCAGCGGATCCGGATCCAGCGCTAGGCGCTAGAACGCCTCGACGAGGAACGCGGCGGCGGCCACGACCAGGTAGATCGCGAGCGCGCCGAACACGAGGAACAGCCGCACCGCCCGGTCGATCGACGAACCGCCGGCGAGCAGGTAGATCGGCGGGCCGAGGAACGGCACGATCAGGACGACCGTCATCCAGCCGAGCCGCCTTCGGCGCGTGAGCTCCTCGCGACGCACGAGGTCCCACAGCGAGATCGCCACCCAGGTCGCGTAGAGCACGAGCGGCAGCACGTAGCCGTACAGGCCGAGGATCGTCGACAGCCCCGACGCCAGCGGAATACCCAGGATCATCACCTCCCTCGCTGCCGCGCCGGTCCCGGCCGTCACGGCGTTGTCGGCGGTCGCCCGGAGCGCGTCGAGCGTCCGGACCATGTAGCTGCCCGGCACCGCCGTCTCGGGAACGGCGGGAGCCGCCGGCGCGGTCAGCGCGTCCGGCATCTGCGGCTGGGCCGCGGGCTGCGGCTCGACCTGCCAGTCGCCCGACGGGTAGTGCCCGCCCAGCGCCTGCGCATTGCGCGCCAGCTGGCCGAACGTGACCGCGGGCTCCCCGACCGCGGCGATCCGACGGTCACAGCCCGCGAGGAGCTGGATGGCCGGCGGCAGGCTGGTCTGGAACGTGTTGCCCGCGAAGCAGTCCCCCTCGATCGACGGCGCGCCGAGCGCGAGGTCGGCGCGTCCCGAACGCAGCGCCACGTTGTCGCGCACCTCGTTGTTGCGCGTCGCCCACAGGTTGTCGTCGAGGTTGGGCAGCATCGCGATCCCGTAGGTCGGGTTGTCGGTGACGAGGTTGCCCAGCACGAGGTTGTCGCTGCCGCCGGCGATCAGGATGCCGATGCCGAAGGCCGGGTATTCCAGGCGCTTGGTCGGCGCGTCGGTGGCCGCGTTGCCGTGGACCCAGTTGCCCGCGATCAGGGCGCCGCGTTGCGGGGCCAGCAGCGAGTCGAGCGTGTTGGGCACGATCCCGGCGAGGTTGCCCGTCCACTCCGAGTTCACCACGGCGAGATCGCCGCCCGCATTGGTGCCGCTGTAGCCGAAGGAGTTGTGGACTGCGGTGACGTCGTCGATGACCGCGTGGCAGGGATGGCACTCGCCGACGTAGAAGCCCGCGTCGGGGTGGCCGGACGCGTAGGAGTGGTCGAACCGGCCCCAGACCGAGTCGTACGCGTACACGCCGTAGTCGCCGTTGCCGTAGGCCGTGAGCCAGGAGCCGCGATAGCCCTGCACGGCGGACCAGTAGAAGCCGTTGATCTGATAGTGCCGGGCGGTCATGTTCTCGACGGCGACCCCGTCCGCCTCCACGACGAGGATCCCGTTCGCCCGCTTGAACTCGCCGTCGAGGATCACCGCGTTGCGATCCTCGCCGCGGATCGTGAGGAACGGCGTCCGCACGAGGACGGTCTCGGGGTAGACGCCGGGCGCGACCAGGACGAGGTCGCCGGGATTGGCCTGGTTCACGCCCTCCTGGATCGTCGGCGCCTCCGCGGGCACGCGGATCGTGGTGCCGGGCGTCGTCGGAACCGGTTCGCGCCCTGGGCTGACCCCGCCCCGGCCGCGGTTGTCGGGGAGCTGCACGTCGCCGACGACGATGGTCCCGATCATCCCGATCCCGGGGGCGCCGTGCAGCCGGCAGAAGTACGGGAACACGCCCGGCTCCATGAACCGCCGCTCCCACGCCTGCCCGTTCTGGAGGGTGCCGCTGTCGAACGACCCGTCGTCCGCGGTGACAGTGTGCGGGTTCCGGCCGACGTTGACCCACTCGATCGTGGTGCCGGGGTCGATCCGCACGACCTGGGGATCGAAGAAGTCGTCGAGGTTGCGGACGACGCGCTCGTCGTACGAAGTGGCGAGGACGACCGCTGTGCAGGCGGCGACCAGCGGCAGCGCGACGACCGCCGCGATCACGAACGGGGACAGGGAGCGCCCGGGGCGCGGCAGTCGCATTGGGTGCGAGGCTAGCAGGTCGGGTCGCACCCGTATGATCCGCGCATGCTGCTCGTGGTCGACATCGGGAACACCAACGTCACCCTCGCGCTCGTCGCCGACGGCGTGATCGTGTCCACGCGCCGCGCGGGCACGCCGGCGTCCGCGACGGCAGATGAGCTGGACGTCCTGATCGCCGGCCTGATCGGGCTGGACGAGCGCACGCTGGCCGACATCTCGGGGCTGGCCGTCGCGTCCGTCGTCCCGTCGCTCACGGCCACGATCGAGACCATCGCGACGCGGCGCGCGATCCCCCTCCTCGTCGCGTCGGCCGGGAACGTGCCGCTTGCCGTCCGGGTGGACCGTCCCCACGAGGTCGGCGCGGATCGCCTGGTGAACGCGCTGGCGGCCGCGCGCCTGTACGGCACGCCCGCGGTGGTCGTCGACTTCGGGACCGCGACGACGCTCGACTGTGTCGGCCTCGACGGCGCGTACGTGGGCGGCGCGATCGCACCTGGCCTCGAGCTGGGCCTGGAGGCGCTTGCGTCACGGACCGCCAAGCTGCCGCGGATCGAGCTCCGGACGCCGGACCGCGCAATCGGCCGCGACACCGTCAGCGCGATGCAGTCGGGCACGATCTTCGGCTACCAGGCGCTCGCGTCGGGGCTGCTCGCCCGCGTCCGCGCGGAGCTCGCGGAGGCGACCGGCATCAAGCCCGAGGACGTCCGCGCAATCCTGACCGGCGGCCTCTCGGCGGCTCCCTGGGCACGCGGCGTCGAGGGAGTGGACGCCATTGATCCCGATCTCACCCTCAAGGGCCTCGCGATCCTCTACGCCGAGGTCGCAGGCGGGGCCGCGATGGAGGCGGGCCGGCGGTGAACGGCGAGGCCACGATGGGCCGCCGGCGCCTCGAGGGCCGCCTGGTCGGGCTCGGCGTGTGCGGCTCGATCGCCGCCTACAAGGCCGTCGAGCTGCTGCGCGCGCTGACCGCCGAGGGCGCCGACGTCGTCGTGATGCTCACCCCGTCCGCCGCCCGGTTCGTCGGCCCGCTGACGTTCGAGGCCCTGTCCCGGCACCCCGTCGAGACGGACGTCCTCGCCCTGCTGCCCGACGAGCGGATCGGCCACATCGTCATCGCCGACACGGCCGACGCGATCGTGGTGGCCCCGGCGACCGCGCGCTGGCTGGGCGCGATGGCCAACGGCATCGCCGACGACACCGTGCTCGCGGCCTGTCTCGCGACGTCCGCGCCGGTGGTCGTGGCGCCGGCGATGGACGGCGATATGTGGACCCACCCGGCGACCCGCGCCAACGTCGAGCGCCTCGGGCACGACTTCGGCTACCGGATCGTCGAGCCTGGAGAGGGGCCGCTGGCCTCCGGACAGTCGGGCGTCGGCCGGCTCGCGGAGCTCGAGACGATCGTGGACGCCGTCGTCGACGCGATCGGCGATCGGCCGGTGCGCCAGCCGGACGACAAGGCTCGGCCGCCCGTGACTGAG
>DATDJA010000210.1:0-8915 GCA_036520795.1 Candidatus Limnocylindrales bacterium | reverse complement strand
CGCCCTCCGGCTGAGCGCGGTCAGGCGGCCGACGCCTCAATCTCGATGGGACCAGGCTTCGCCGTGGCCACCGCAGGCTGGACTCGACTCCTCGCGGTCACGATCAGCACGACCGCGGCGATGATCACCACGCTGGCGACGAGCGTCCGCGGGGTCAGCGGCTCCCCGAGGATCAGCGCGCCCAGGACCACGGCGACGACCGGGTTGACGTAGGCGTAGGTCGCGACGCGCGAGAGCGGCGCCACAGTGAGCAGCCACGCGAACGTGGTGTAGCCGACAAGGCTGCCGACGAACAGCAGGTACAGGAGCCCGCCCCAGCTCTCCGCGGACACGGCGGCGACGTCGAACGTCGCGAGCTCGCCCACGACGGCGCCGGCGATCAGGAGCGCCAGGCCACCGGCGACCATCTCGAGGCCCGTCGCGAACAGGGCCGGCGCCGGGAGGACGGCCCGGCGCGCGGCGTAGATCGAGCCGAGCGCCCAGCAGATCGGCGAGATGAGCAGCGCGAGCAGGCCGGCCGGATCGAGATCGTCGACGCCCGCGGTCGGCCAGGCGAGGATCGCGACCCCGACCACGCCCACGGCGATCCCGATGACGCCGGCGCGCGGCAGCCGCTCGCCGAGGAGGACCAGGCCGAAGATCGCGAGCCACATCGGCATCAGCGCGATCAGGAGGGCGGCGATCCCCGACGGGATCGTCTGCTCGGCCCACGCGACGAGCCCCATGCCGCCGAGCAGCAGGAACGTGCCGACGATCGCGGTGTCGATCGCCTCACGGCGGGTCGGCCGGCGGATGGTCCGTCGATTGACGAACGCGACCGCGCCGGCGAGCAGGATCCCGGCCGGCACGAAGCGCAGGAAGCCCATCAGGAACGGCGGGATCGTGTCGATGGCGACCTTGATGCCGAGGTACGTCGACCCCCACACGAAGTAGAGGACGATGAGCCCTGCCCAGACGGCGATCGGGCTGGCGGACGGTCGCATCGCGATGAAGGCTCCGGCTGCGAGTTGGCGGGAGTGTAGCGACTGTCGCGGTCTTGCGCTAGTCCGCTAGGCCAAGTTGCGAACAGGTTGCGGCGAGCCTCAGGCGGGCGCCTCGACCGCGACCGGGCGGCAGATCTTGCACGGCCGGTAGCCCTTTGCCCGCGCCTCGCGGAGGGAGCGGAACGAGACCCGGTACCGGTCCTGCACGCGGCGCGCGTGGCGGCACGTCGGCCAGCACACGATGTGGGTCGTCGTTGAGCCCGACAGCCGCTCGCCGCCCCGGGCGGCCGCCTCCATCGCCGCGGGGTCCAGGCCCTCCGCGGCGAGGATCGTCCGCTTGTTGCCGGGTCCGCCCAGGCTGTACTGCCCGATCGAGCCGTCGGTCCGGACGACGCGGTGACAGGGCACGATCAGCGGGACCGGGTTGTGGCCCAGCGCCGTGCCGACGGCGCGCACCGCCTTGGGGCGGCCGATCTCCGCGGCGATCCAGCCGTACGGCCGCACCTCGCCGCGCGGGATCTCGAGCGCCTTGGTCCAGACCGCGACCTCGAACTCGGTGCGGCCGCGGAGATCCAGCGGGATGCGGACCCGCCGCTCCCCGGCGAGGCGGCGCGTGATGGCATCCGCCAGCGACGGGGGCAGGGAGCCCACGACGGTCGTCGCCCGGCCGGTGCGGGCCGCGTGGCGCGCGGCGGCATCGTGGCCGTCGGCCGCCTGCTCCACCTCGGAGATGCCGCGCCCGTTCCAGGCGACCCACAGCGTCCCCAGGGGCGAGTCGATCGGCGCCATCCGATCGGCGAGCCCGACCTCGACGAGGACGTCGTCGGCAAGACCGACAGGGGCGGGCGCCGCGAGCGTGCGCAGGCCGCCCGGTGCGTCGTCGGCGAGGGATCGGAGGTATGAGCGGTTCATGCGGTCAGCTCCTCGAGCTCGGTTCCGGCGGCGGCGGCCCGGAGCATCGCGAGACCTCGCGAGACCTGGGCCTTGATGGTCCCTTCCGGGCGGCCGAGGACCTCGGACAACTCGGCGTACGAGAGGTCGTCGACGTGGCGCAGGACGACCGGGATGCGATAGCGGTCTGGAAGGGTCGCCAGCAGGGCGGCGAGGTGCTCTCGATCGACGGCGCGGTCCGCGATCCTGGCCGGCTCGTCCGCGCGTGCCGCCACCGGCTCCAGGCCCACCTCGACCAGCGGTTCGAGCGGCGTCGAGGGAGGCGTGTGCCGCCGGGTCCGGTTGCGGCACAGATTGACGACGATCGTCGCCAGCCACGGCCGGAGGCGGAGGTCCCGGATCCGCTCGGCGGGATAGCCGGTCAGCGCGCGGTAGGCCCGCACGAGCGCGTCCTGGGCGACCTCCTCGGCGTCGTGCGAGTTCCCCAGGACGCGCAGCGCGATCGCGTAGCAGCGATCGGCGTGCGCCCGGACGAGCGCCTCGAACGAGGCGTCGAGGTCCCGCGCGAGCGACTCGGCCAGCTCGGTGTCGTCCATCACCATCCAGAACTCGCCCGACGCCCGGACGGTTGCAGGGCGTCACTCAATCGTGCCCGGACCGCCCGAGGCAGCATGTCACAATCCGGCCATGCGCCTCGACGACCGCTTCGACGAGCTCGTGGTCAGCCTCGGCGGGTTCTATCGCACGTGGTACGTGTTCGCGGGCCTCGAGCTGGGACTGCTGGAGCGGCTGGGCCATGCGGGCGGGGAGGGCCTCACGGCCGACGCGCTGGCCGCCCAGACCGGGACCGAGGCGGAGCTCGTCCGCCGCTGGTCATGGGGAGCCTCGGTCCACGACCTGGTCGACCTCGATGGCGATCGGATCGTGCTGTTCGAGGATGTCGCGTCCGTGCTGCTCGACGCGGACCGGCCGGAGTACCTGGGCGGGCAGTTCCTGCACGCGGCCATCGGGAGCCTCGACTTCTCCGCGCTGCCTGACGTGCTCCGCACCGGGCAGCCGTTGGCGACGCGTCCCGACCGCTACCGGATGGCGATCGAGCGCCTGACCGTGCAGGACATCGCGGTCTTCTTCCAGGAGGCCCTCGCCGCGCTGCCGCAGCTCGTGGTCGACCTCGGGGACGGCGCGGTGATCGTCGACATCCACTGCGGCGGCGGCCGCTGGCTCATCGCGATGGCCAGGCGGTTTCCGGGGACGCGGCTGGTCGGCGTCGAGTTCGAGCCCGACTCGGTGGAGCGGGCCCGCGCCCACGTCGCGGAGGCCGGCCTCGGCGACCGGATCACGATCGAGCAGGGCGACCTCGGCGCAGTGGGCCACGAGAACGAGGTCACCCTGGCGTACTTCCAGTACGCGCTCCACCAGCTCGCCGACCCGGCGTCCGCGATCGCCTCGGCCTGGCACGCCATCCGCCCGGGCGGCTGGCTGGTCGCGCTCGACTGGTACCTCCCGACCGACCCTGACGAGCTCCGGACCCGCCACGCAGAGCTCATCGCCGGCGTGCAACTCGACGAGATGATTCAGGGCACGCGACTGGTGACGCGCTCGGAGGCGCTCGGCTGGTTCGCGAACGCGGGCGTTCCTGCCCCCTCGCTGATCGACCTTCCGTCCGGGGCGACCGTGATCGTCGCCCAGCGCGCCTGACTACTTGACCTCGAGCGACCCCGTCATGCTCGTGTGGATCGCGCAGTGGAAGGGGTACGTGCCGGGCACCGTGTAGGTCACGACGACCGTGGCTCCGCTGCCCACCGCCGTGTTGCACGACCCGTCGTCGAAGGTCACCGTGTGGTTGGCGCTGTCGCCGTTGGTCCAGGCGATGGCCTGGCCGGCCGCCACGCTCAGGCCGGTCGGAAACGCGAAGTCCTTGATCTCCGCGGCCGCGCCTGTGCCCTCGCCCACGCTGCACGCGCTCGCGGCGACGGACGCCGGTGCGGACGCCGCGGGGGCGGGCGACGCTGGCGCCACGGTCGCGCCACCGCCCGAGCAGGCGGCCAGCGTGAGGGCGGCGGTCGCGATGAGGGCCCCGAGGCGGAGTCGTCGGGTCATGCTGGGCCTCCTGTTCGTGTCATGACGACGATACGCCCGCAGGATGCGAGCCGGTTTCGCCTGCCGGGCTGCGCTGGGCCAGGCGGCTATCGTGTTCGAGTGAGCCGATCCGTCCGCATTGACGACGCCACCACCCGCCGGCTGGAACGGCACGAGACGATGGCCCATGCGATCCCGGGCCGGACGGTCCGCGATCTCGGTGATGCACTCGTCCTGCACGACCCGCGCGATGCCGATCCGTTCTGGAATCGCATGGTCAGCCTCCGTTGGCCAGGCGAACCGGCGGCCTTCGACCATCGCCTCAACGAGGCGATCACGATGTTCGCCCTGGACGGACGCCAGCCACACATCTGGCCGTCGCCCGACCACAACGCGCCATCGGACCTCGTCGGCCGCCTTGCAGCGGTCGGATTCCGCGACGTCGGGGGCGGTCACGTGATGATCCTGACGGACCCGTCCGCCTGCCCACCACTCGATGATCGGGAGATCGATCCCCACGTGACGGTGACCGGGATCTGCGGCGCGGCCGACGCGGGCGAGGACGACATCGACGACATCGCGGCTGTCCTCGCGGAGTCGTTTGGGGCGTCCCCCGACCGGGCGTCCGAGCTCGCCCTCGACCTGCGCGCAATCGTCGGCGATTCTCGCGTGTCGCTCGTGCTCGTGCGGGTGGACGGCCAGGCGGCGGCCGTCGCCAAGGCGACGGGGTTCGACGGCTTCGTGTACCTGTCGTCCATCGGGACGCGAGAGGCCTACCGTGGCCGAGGACTCGCGGCCCTCGCGACGCGCCACGCCGTGGCCATCAGCGGCGGCCCGGCCGGCGCCATCGTCTACCTGGGCGTGTTCACGGGTAATGCGCCGGCGATCCGCCTCTACGAGCGCCTGGGGTTCGCGTCAACGGGCGAGGCGCCCGACCTGCTGCTCGGATGAGGCGCCGATGTCGCTGAGGCAGTGGGCCCACCTGACCTGGCAGGCTTCCGACCCGGGCGAGTTCGCCGCCGAGCTCGGACGGCAGCTGGGCATCGAGATCGAACCACATCCGGAGGCACCCGGTTCGTTCGTCCTCGACCTCGGCATGGCGACCGTCGAGATCGTCGCCTGGCAGCGTGAGACGCCCGACGACGAACCGTCGCCAGGCGGACGGCTCGTGTTCGAGCCGCTGCCCGGCGGCGCGCCCAAGCCCCGGATCGAGTCCCTGCCGGACCTGTTGCTGGCCGGGGTCGGCTGGGCGACCGTCGAGCTTGACCGCGCGGAGTCCGAGCTCGCCGAGTGGCTCGCGGGGGAGCCGCCCGACCCCGACGATGACGTGACCGATGCGCATCTTGGCGCGCGGGCGCGCGTCCGGGACGCCGACGGCCTGCCCGGTGACACGATGGTCCTCCTCGAACCGACGACCGAGGGGCGCCTGGCCGCGTCCCTGGTGCGCGACGGCGAAGGACCCTGCGCGCTGTACCTCTGGGCGCCGCTCGGGATCGACGCGTGGATCGCCGCAGCGAAGGGTCGGGGCGTCGTGGTCAGCACCCGCGCCGCCGGCCCGTTCGGCGAGGCCGTCCTGCTTCCGAGCCGGGCGCCGGCGGGACCCCACCTCGTCGTCGTCGAGCGGCTGTAGTCCGCGAGCGGGGCGACGGGTACCATCGCCGCATGAACGACGTCGCCCACATCACGCTGCGGGCCGCCGCCACCGGCGATGCGGAACGCCTCGCCACCCTGCTCACGGACGAGGGCTATCCGGCCGGGCCGAGCGACCTCGCGGCGAGGATCGAGCGCTTCTCGACGCCCGACGCCCAGGTGATCGTCGCCGAGGCCGGCGGCGAGGTCGCCGGCTTCGTTGCCTTCCACGTAGTGCCGCGGTTCGAGACCGACGAGCGGTTCATCCGGATCATCGCCGTCGTGGTCGACCCGCTCGAGCGCGAGCGCGGCGTCGCCCATCGTCTGCTCGCGGACGTCGAGCGCGTCGCGCGCGAGACGGGCGTCTCGTTTGTCGAGGTGACGGCGGGTCATCACCGGCCCGAGGCGCGCCAGCTGTTCGAATCGCTGGGCTACGACGCGAGCGTCACCGCCTACCTGCGCAAGCGGCCCTGACGGCGACCCGGCAGCCGGACGCCCGCCCGGCGCGATGACCTTCCCGCGCCTGGTCCTCCGCGACGAGGTCGCCGACCTCCTCGACCTCCCGTGGGAGCAGCCGCTCGGATCGTGGGGCGACACCGGCCACCGGTTCCGCGAGCTGCCCGTCGGCCCGTCGCGACACCTCGTCCGCTTCCTTGTCGTGGACGGCCTCGTCTATGCGCTCAAGGAGCTGCCCGAGGAGGTCGCCGGGCGCGAGTACGCGGTGCTCCGCCACCTCGAGGACGCCAAGTTGCCATCGGTCCGCGCCGTGGGCCTTGCCGCCCGGCCCGAACGCGGCGACGCCATCCTCGTGACCGAGTATCTCCGCCATTCGATGCAGTACCGGCGCCTGTTGATGCTGCTGCGGCCGGGCAGCTCCCACTACCGCAGCCGCCTGCTGGACGCGATGGCGCTGCTCCTCGTCGACCTGCACCGGGCGGGCGTCTACTGGGGCGACTGCTCGCTCGCGAACACACTGTTCCGTCGGGATGGCGACCGGATCCAGGCCTACCTCGTCGACGCCGAGACCAGCGAGACGTTCCCGACCCTCTCGGACGGGCAGCGAGCGTACGACCTCGAGATCCTCGTCGAGAACGTCGCCTTCGGTCTCGCGGACCTCGCCGCCTACCTCGGGCGCGAGGAGGACATGGACGAGGCCATCGAGGCGGCCCAGTCGGTCCGGACGGGCTACGAGGCGGTATGGCGAGAGCTCAATGACCAGCCCGAGTTGATCCCCGGCGACCGGCAGGAGATCCGGGCGAGGCTGCGGCGGCTGAACGACCTCGGGTTCTCCGTCGACCTCGAGGTCGACCCGGTCGGGCCACATGGCGCGGTGCGCCTCAAGACGTCGGTGACGACGCGTCGGTACCACGCGAGCGAGCTCGAGCGGCGGACGCGGATCCGGGCGCTCGAGGGCCAGGCGCGGATCCTGCTCCACGACCTGGCCGAGTACCAGGCCTGGCTCGAGTTCAACGAGCGGCGCTCGGTGCCGGCCGAGGAGGCCGCCGACCGCTGGCTGCGCGAGGTCTACCGCCCCACCCAGGCGCGCATCGCCGGGATCGTCGGCCGCGAGCGAGATCTCGTCCAGGCGTACTGCGACGTCCTGGAGCACAAATGGCTGCTCTCCGAGCAGGCCGGTCGCGACGTTGGCCTCGATGCGGCGATCGAGTCGTACCTCGCGGAGGGCGCCCCGGCGCCGGAGCGGCGCGACGGCGACACGGCGGTCGGGGGCGACCCGGCCCTGGACGCGCTCGACATCCTGCCCGACGACGGGCCGGCCCTCGAGGACTGAGCTCAGCCTCCCGCGTCCGGCCCGGGCGCCGCCATCTCGCGTCGGCGCACCAACCGCGTCAGCGAGCGCAGGCCGCCGGGCTCCGCGTCGAGCGTCGTCAGGCGCTCGGGGTCGGGGAGCCGCTCGGCGGGCACGGCGGCCGCGACCGCCGCCGCTTCGTCGGGCGTGAACGGCCCGCCGAGGCTCGCGGTCAGGAAGCGCGCGATCGCCGCGCGGTACTCGGGGAACTCGTACAGCCACGAGTGCCGGCCGCCCTCGACCAGCAACGTCTCGGTGACCGCGTTGGGGCAGGCCGCCCGGCGGGCGTCGGCGAGGCGCGACAGGTGCCCGACCGGCACCACGCCGTCCTCTGACCCGTGGACGAGCAGGACGGGCCCCTCGATCGAGCGCACGGCGCTCGTCGCGCTCACCGAGTCCACGGTGTGGCCGCGCGGCCGGAGGTAGACCCGCGTGGTCAGCCAGGCGAGCGGCCAGGCCACGGGCGCGGGGATCGGCAGCCGGGCGAGCCGGAACGTCTGGCGCGTGAGCCGGTAGGGGTCGGCCGGCGCGGCGACCGCGATGACGGCTTCGATCTCCGGGTCCTCGGCGGCCGCCACGAGCGACCCCGCCGCCCCCATCGAGTGCCCGAGCAGCCCGATCCTCGTCACCTCCGGGTGGCGGCGCAGCTCGGCGACCGCGGCGCGCGCGTCCGCGGCGTACTCGCCGACCGACATCGGCAGGTCCTCCGGCCCGTTTGCGCCGTTGCCGCGGACGTCGAAGGTCAAAACGTGGAAGCCCGCCGCGTGGAGCACCTGCGCATGGGGGATCGTCCGGTCGCGGGCCGACTCCCAGCCGTGCACGAGGACGATGCCCGGACGGTCGGCCGGGCCGGCGGGCAGGTACCAGCCCGGCAGCCGCAGCCCGTCGGCCGAGGGGATCTCGACGTCCTCGTATGGCAGACCCACCGCATCGGGGGTCCAGACCGGCGGGTGGCGGTGCGGATAGCCCGCCCGCACGCGATAGACGAGCGCGAACCGGTAGGCGAGCGCGATCGGCACGGCGGCGATCGCGGCGACGATGCCCGCCCGGCGTGCGCGCTGGAGCCGTTGGCTCACGGGAATGTGTACACGGGCATGTGTACAGGTGAACGCGCCCGGGATGCGCTGTCAAGCGACCCGGCCCGGCCGAGCGTCGCTGCGCCATCGGTACACTCAACTGATGCCCAGGGAACCGCATGCCGTACTGGGCGTCGAGCCCGGCGCCAGCCCCGAGGACATCAAGGGCGCCTGGCGTGGCCTCGCGCGCCAGCACCACCCGGACCTGATCGGCGACGACCCCGAGGCCGCGCGGCGAGCGACGCGCCGGATGGCCGAGATCAACGCCGCCTATGCCGCCCTCACGCGAGCCGGCGAGACGATCGAGGCTCGGCGCCGCGGCGCGAGCGGCGCGACGGGGATGAACGGGACCGCGACCGACACCGTCCGGCGCGGCGGTCCGCCGCCCGACAAGCCGACCCGCCCGATCACCGCGCGCCTCGACCTCAGCGGCACGGTCCCGCCGCGCAA
>DATDJA010000209.1:0-5631 GCA_036520795.1 Candidatus Limnocylindrales bacterium | reverse complement strand
GCTCGACCGGCCAGCCGGCGCCGGCGGCAAACATCCAGGCGACATTGCCGCCGGCCTGGTCGAACGAGACGGTGGCGTTGTCGAACGCCGCGACCAGCCCGACGTCGTGGAGCATGGCGGCGACGTACAGGAGCTCCTCGTCGAACGGGATCCCCATGTCGGCACCGCGCGCCGCCGCCCAGAGGTACGCCCGGTGGTTGTGCTCCATCAGTGCCCTCGAGCACCAGGCGGCAGCGGCCTCCGCGGCCAGCTCCGCGACGACGGTCGTGGGCACGTGGATATCCGCAAGCCGCAGCACCTGCATCGTCAGTACCTGCGGCCGCGCACGCGGGCGAGGTCGAAGGTCGCGGTGTCGGCGACGGCCATGACCGCCATCGTGCCGGCCTGGACCGGGTCGCTGACGACGAGGTCGACGTGCTCGGTGATCGAGCCGACCATGTTGAGCGCGATGATCGGGATGCCGACCGCGCGCAGCTCCTCGGCGGCGCGGCTGATCTCGCCGCCCATGATCGAGCCCGCGAGGACCAGCAGGCGTGCACGCGGCAGGTCGGCCACGGCGCGGACGGCCGATGCGATCGCCTCCTCGCCGACCAGGGGGATTGTGTCCACCGAGATCCGCTCGCCGCGGAGGTTGTGGCGATCGGCCTCCGACACGGCGCCCAGCGCCACCTGGGCGACCTGCGCCCCGCCACCGACGACGATCACGCGCTTGCCGAACACCTTGGCCAGGGCCCGGGTCAGCCGGATCGCGACGACCGCGTCGAGGCCCTCGAGCCCGGCGATCAGCGCGTGCTCGCGAGCGTCGTCGATCTCGACCTCCAGCTCCAGCTCGGCGAGTGGCTTGTCGTCGGGCTCGAGCCCGGCCGACGGTGTTCGCCGCACCGTCGACAGCGTCCGGACGTGACCGCCGGACTCGGCGACGCGGGCCGCGATGGCCGTCATCGTCCCGGGCTGGTCGACGACCTCGAGGTGGACCGCGACGACCTGCGGCAGCGGCTCCGGCGTGCGGCCAGCCATCGACGGCCTCAGCCGGAACGGCCGGCGACGACGTCGCTGATCGAGAAGTCCGCGGGGGAGCCGCCGGTCGCGTCGTGCTCCTCGAAGGTGATCCCGATCGCCGTGAACGCCTCGCGGGTCGCCGCCGCATCGCTGGTCGTGAGCATCAGCGCCCCGTCGGTGTCTTCCGCGACGCCGACGATCCCGGTGATGTTGACGCCGCGATCGGCCAGGGCCTGGGCGACGCGGGCGAGTGAACCCGGGCGGTCGTCGAGTTGCACGGTGAACCAGATCGTCACGCGGAACCTCCTGCGAGCCCATGGTACGCGGGCCGCGCGCTACGCTGCGCGACGATGGCCAAGCGGCGTGGCGACGCGTACTACCGCTTCTTCGGGACCTTGGGCAACAGCCGGGTCGTCACGCGCCTGCACCCGGTGGTCTACCGGATCAGCGGCGGCCGCGGGCTCATCGGCCACAGCCTCGGGATGCTCAACGTCGTCCTCATCACCACCGGTCGCCAGAGCGGGCAGGTCCGCGAAGCGCCGCTGCTGGCGACCGAGGACGGCGACCGCATCGTGATCGTCGCCTCGAAGAACGGCTCCGATCGGGAGCCCGGCTGGGTCTGGAACCTGCGCGCGGATCCGGAGGCGAAGGTCCGGGTCGGGTCGTCCGTCCGCGACGTCCGTGCCTACGAGGCCTCGGGCGACGAACGCGAGCGACTTTGGGCACGAGCGGTCGATGCGTATCGCGGCTACGACCTGTATCAGCGCAAGACGGCGCGGCGCATCCCGGTGATCGTCCTGGAGCCCCGCTGATGCCGGCGCCGCTGGGCAAGACGCCAACGAAGAAGATGCCCAACATCCAGGTGTTCGGGCTCGACGACTCGAACGCGACCCGGGGCGCCCTCCGGTTCTTCCGTGAGCGGCGCATCGTCGTCCACTACGTCGACCTGCGCAAGAAGCCGATCGCGGCCGGGGAGCTTCGGCGGTTCGTCGACAGGCTGGGCGCCGCGGCACTCCTCGACACCGAGAGCCGCGCGTACCGCGATGGAGGCCTGGCCTACCTCACTACGGACAACGCCGGCCTGACCCGGCGCCTGCTCGCGGACGTCCACCTGATCCGGCTCCCGCTGGTCCGCTACGGCGACGACGTCACGGCCGGCAAGGCCGACGACACCTGGAAGGCCTGGCTCGCCAAGCCGCGTTGAGGCTGTCGGCGACGTGCGCTGGGCGCACAACGTTGACCACCGCGTGCGCCAGATACACATTCCCGCCCTTCGAGCGCCTTGGAGCGGCCCGATGTGTGCGTCTGAGGCACATTTCGTGCGTCAACGGCCCACGACACGCTCAAGGTGTGCCGCGGGCGCACAGATCCGACACGCCGCGAGCCTGGCGAAGCTCCCGCGCGTCAGGAATGTGCACCAGCCGCACGGGCGGCGCCCTACCGCTTCGTCGGGTCGAGGACGCGGCCCATGAACAGGATCACGCCGGTCTTCGTGTCGCGGATCAAGTACATGAACGGCCGGTCGAGGCGGAGCACCTTGTGCTTGAACGCCGCGGGCGGCCCGCACCCGCCCGTCGTGTCCATGCCGACCGCGGTCGCCGCGGCCGCCTCGGTGCCCTTCTCGTCCACGTCGATGTTCGCCTGGTGGATGACCATGGCGATGAACAGGTCTCGGGCGCCGGTGATCCCCGAGAAGTCGGCGCGTTGCGAATCGGTGGCATTGCGCATGCCCATCGCCCTGAGGATCGGCACCAGGCCCGCGCGCGTGTCCACCCCGAACTTGGGCAGGAACAGCTCGACGTCATAGGCGAAGCGGGGGCAGTTCATGTCGCCGTCGTCGGGGTTGGTGACCTTCGCGATCCGCTTCTGCTCGGTTGCGATCTCGTCCTGGATGGTGTTCAGGCGGCCGGCCGAGAGCGAATCCTCGAACGAGGCGAGGTCGTCGGGGAGGATCAGGGTCATCGCGAGCGGGGTCGAACCATCGGCGCCGACGTACTTCAGCTCGGTCGCCTGCCACCCGGGGCCCTCCGCGAGCGCGATGTTCTGGCCACCGGCCATGCGCATCGTGGGGACCTTGACCGCGTCACCGTCGGGCCGGGTGAAGGTCCGCGTGGCCGTCTGGTCCTCATCGAACTCGTTCAGCCAGTTGGCCTTCAGGTAGATCGCGTTGACCAGGACGAGCCGGGTATTCGCGCTGACGTCGCTCGGGCCCAGGAGCTTCTTGATCCGGTCGGCCGTCTGGCGGGCAACCCACGCGTTGATCGTGTCGCGCGCCGCGTCCGTGTCGTTGGCGAAGTCGACGAGACCAAGGCCCGCCCCGAACACGCGCGCGATCCGGTCGAGGAACGGTTCCTGGATCGCCCCCCCGTCCTGGCCGAAGGCGCGGTTGACCACGTTCAGCGACAGGGAGTGGGTGGCGCGCTCGTCGTCGGTCCACGTCGCGTTGTAGCCGTTGAGGATCTGCTGGAGCGATCCCACGCCGCTGCCGAGGTCTCTCCAGCTGTTGGTGCGCAGCACGTCGTCCATTTGCGATGCGGTCGCGCCTTCGGCGCCCGCCCGGGCCATCGCGAGTGCCGCCGCAATGCTCATCGGCGACATGGACACGCCCTTGCCATCGAGCTCGGCGCCCGGGTCCTTGAGCAGTCGTCGATACAGGTCGACGCCGAAGGCGTTGACGCCCGCGGCGGTCCGCTTTGCATCGGCGACGCTCACGGGCGCCTTCTCGACCGACGACTGGGCGACGGCGAGACCCGCCAACGGTGCGGCCGAGGCTTCGACCCACGGCGTGCCGTCGTGATCGGCGATCGCGACCCAACCGTCGGTCGCCCCGTCATCGAGGGTGACCCCGACCGGCGCGACGTGGACCCATGTGTAGCCGCTGGCCTCAACCGGGCCCCCGATGACCTCGAGCTCAGTCCCCTCGGGCAAGACGGGCTCATAACGGATTGAATCGTCGGCGACGCGGGGCTGTGATCGGACCCGCAGGCGGTCGGAGACGGTCACCGCGAGTGCCCCGGGGACGAAGTCGCCCTCATCGACCCTGGGCGAAGGCTCGACCTGGGCGGTGGCATCGGGCGAGGAGACCGGCTCGGTCGGTGAGGGGGATGAGACGGCGGATGGGCTTGCGGCCGGAGACGAGGGGCTCGCGGACGGCACGACGCTGCTGTCGCAGGCCGCGGCGACCAGCAGGACCGCCAGTGCCGTGACGCGCAATGACCTCGTCGACCGACGGTTGGTGTTGGTCCTCGGGCGCATGCCGCCACCTCGAACGTCCGTGATGATTCCGACGCTGAGACGCGCGACGGTGGCACGCCGCGACGCCGAGCCGTCGGCACCCTTCGCGGAGTGGCATCCTGCGCGCATGACCGATCGAGAGCAACCCGCCAAGGACGCCTCGTCCCAGTCGCCGCGGACGATCCGGCGGGGGCGCGTCTCGATGCGCCCGGAGGCCGCCGAACGCTTGTCCAAGGGCCGGGTGACCGACGACGAGAAGCTCCTCGCGGGCCATGCGGCCGAGCGCCCCGCGTTCCTCGAGACGGACACGTGGCGGGCGCTCCGGATCCTGTCCGAATTCGTGGAAGGCTTCGAGGCGCTGGCGGAGGTCGGGCCGGCGGTGGCGGTGTTCGGGTCGGCGAGGGTGGGGGAGCGCGACCCCGCGTATGCGCTGTCACGCCGGATCGGCGGCGCGCTCGCGGAGGCCGGGTTCGCGGTGATCACCGGCGGCGGCCCGGGTGTGATGGAGGCGGCCAACCGCGGCGCCCACGAGGCCGGCGGGATGTCGATCGGCTGCAACATCGAGCTGCCCCACGAACAGCACCTCAACCAGTACGTCGACGTGTCGATCGAGTTCCACTACTTCTTCGCCCGCAAGACCATGTTCGTGAAGTACTCGGACGCGTTCGTGATCATGCCCGGCGGCTTCGGCACGCTCGATGAGCTGTTCGAGGCGCTGACGCTGATCCAGACCGGCAAGATCCGCCACTTCCCGGTCGTGCTGATGGGTCACGCCTACTGGGACGGGCTGCTCGCCTGGATGCGCGAGGTCCAGCTGCCCGCGGGCGCGATCAGCCAGGCGGACCTCGACCTGCTGCGGGTGACCGACGACCCCGACGAGGCGGTCGCGATCATCACGGCCTTCGCGTCGGCCAACGGGATCACCGAGGGGGACTCGCCGCCAGCGTGACCACCGGCGCGTCTCTCGGCGCTTCTCAACTGGCGGGCGCCCTGAGGCGCAACTCTTCATTCCTTTTGAACATCGCATGGCCAGGATCGGCTGCCACGCGCCTCGAATCAGGTCTGCGTCGCGTGTCACATACGTGGCGCGAGCACGGCCGTGCGGCGGCGTGCCTCGAGGAGGACCCGAGACGCCGGCCCGGCCAGCATCACGAGAAGGACTTCGGCAACCTTGTTCAAACCTATTGAAAAGTCGCCGGTGCGCGGGCCGGGCCCTGGCGGGGGGACCCTGGCGTGGCGGTCGGCTATTCCGGGGCCGCCACCTCGATGATCCCGTCGACGACCCGGACCGGGTAGTAGCGCAAGCGACGGACCCGCGTGAGGCGGCGCGCCTCGGCCTTGATCCCGGGCGGGTCCTCCTTGGGCTCACGGCCGGGTGGCGACCAGACCGGCTCGTAG
>DATDJA010000208.1:0-3705 GCA_036520795.1 Candidatus Limnocylindrales bacterium | reverse complement strand
CGGATCGCCGTCGCGCGCGGCCGGTGGGGACGCATGGAGCATATCGCGCGCCGCGTTGCGCCGTCAACGTTCGCGCGCGGTTGCGCACGCGCAGCGTCAGCTGCTCGCCTGGCGTGCAGTCCAGCGGTCGGCGGCCCGATCCTGCACCCCAGGCGAGCGAACCACCGGGAATCGCCGCCTTATCCGCCGACCTGCTCGCCGGGCGATCAATCGCGCGTTCCAACCGCCGCAGTGAACGCTGGGCGTGCAGCGCGGCGCTAGCGAACCGTACGGCGCGCGCCGCCCTGACGGCCACGGCGGTTGCGCACGCGTGGGCGAGCCAGCACACTCGCAACGTGAGCGAGGTCGTCGGCCGCGATGCCGAGCTTCGTGCCGCCGAGGGGTTCCTGGACGCCGCCGGAGCAGGGTTTGCTGCCCTGGTCTTCGAGGGCGAGCCGGGGATCGGGAAGAGCGCGCTCCTCGCTGAGGTCGCTCGGCGCGCAGCCGATCGCGGGTTCCTCGTCCTCGCCTGTCGAGCGTCGTCCTCCGAGACCGCCCTGACGCTGGCCGCGCTCGCCGACCTGCTGGAACCCGTCGATGAGGCCGTGATCGACACGCTCCCGGAGCCGCAACGACACGCCATCGACGCTGCCCTGCTGCGCGTCATGCCGACGGGCGACCCGGTCGAGCAGCGGCTGCTCGGCAGTGCCGTGCGGACGTTGCTCGGTCGCCTCGCCGACGTTCGCCCGGTCCTGGTCGCGATCGACGACGCGCAGTGGCTAGACCCGTCGTCTGCGGCGACGTTGCAGTTCGCCCTTCGTCGGATGACGGGTGCGGCGGTCGGGGTGGCCATGACCCGGCGTCGGGGCGAGCCGTCACCGCTCCGTGACGACGACCTCGGGGAACCCCCGGCCGTCATTCGCGTCGAGGTGGGGCCGCTCAGCCTGGGGACGCTTCACCACGTGCTCCGGGACTCGCTGGGATCCGCGCCGGCGCGTTCGACACTCGTCCGGATCCACCGAACGTCACGGGGCAATCCGCTGTTCGCGATCGAGATCATGCGACGACTCGCCGACGTCGGCGTCCCACCCGCCGACCAGCCGCTGCCGGTGCCCGCCGACATTCGCGAGCTCGTGCGCGAGCAGGTCGACCGTCTGCCACGCTCCGCGCGCGAGGCGCTCATGGTCGCCGCGGCCGCGGCGGTGCCCACCGTCGCGCTTCTTGACGGGGCGCTCGGGCGCTCGACGCGCGCAGACCTCGCCATCGCGGCTGAGCGTGGGATCGCGCGTGTCGACGAGGGCACCCTCGTCTTCCGCCATCCCCTCTTTGCCACCGCCGTGTACGCGGAGGCGGACGACGACCTGCGCCGCGAAGCCCATCGTCGTTTGTGGCGGGTCGTGGATGATCGGGAGGAACAGGCCCGCCACCACGCGCTCGCGGCCGTCGGAGCCGAGCCGGAGGCCGCCGACCAGCTCGAGCTCGCGTCGGCGGCGGCGAATCGACGCGGTGCTCCCCTCGCGGCCGCCGAGCTGATGGAGCTCGCGCTGCAGTCCACACCCACGGACGCTCGCGCCGCATGGCATCGGCGATCCATGGCGCTGGCCGGCTATCTGCAGCGCTCCGGCGACTTCGTACGCGGTCGCACGGTGCTGGAGGCCCTTGTCCGCGACGCCCCTGTGGGACCGACCCGGGCCCGCGCGCGCCTCGACCTGGCGGGAATCCTGTTCGATACCAACGGCGACGCCTCGGCGGCCCGCCATGCGGAGGGCGCCATCGCCGATGCCCAGGGCGACCTCGAGATCCTCGCCCGTGCCCATGCCACGTTGGCCGCCGTGCTGTACGAGGATCGAGAGGCCGCGGCCGCCCATGGCAGGACGGCCAAGGGTCTCCTCGACCAGGTCGCCGATCCGGATCCGCGCGTTGCCGCACAGGTCCTCGGCAACTACGTCGCGAGCGAGACGGCACGTGGGCTCCCCGTCGAGCCCGGGGTGCTCCAGCGGGCGCTCGAGCTTGAGCGGCTCGCGCCGATGCCCAACGTCAGCGACCGTCTGAGCGCGGCGCTTGGCGCGGTCCTCGTCTTCCGAGGCGAGTTCGACGAGGCTCGCGGCTGGCTCGAACAGACGTATGCGACCGCGGTCGACGAGGGCGACGACGGTTCGATGGCCTACGCCCTCAGCCACCTGCCGACCCTGGAGCTGGCGAGTGGCAACGCCGCTCTTGCGGAGGAGCTGGCCCGGCGGCACCTGGCCGTAGCCACCGAGCTTGGGCTCGAGTCGCAGCGGCTGCAGGCGCTGTTCAACCTTGCGTTGGTCCATACGCACCTCGGTCACGAGACCGAGGCGCGCGCCGAGGTTGCCGAGTTGCTCGACGCCGCGGGCCGGGCGGGCGATCGATGGTCGCGCGCCAACGGGCTCGCCGTCCTCGGAATGCTCGAGCTCGCACTGGGCAGGCCAGTGGCAGCAGTGCCGCCACTGCTCGAGGCGACGGCCATCCGCGACGACATCAGCGACGATCTCCCGCGCCGGCACGAGGCGGACCTCGTGGAGAGCCTCGTGGGGGTCGGGTCACTCGACGAGGCCCGGCGGGTCGCCGACGCGATGGCGACCCGGGCGGAGGCTTCCGGCAGCCCTTGGCGGATCGCGCAGGCGCTGCGGTCCCGGGCCGTCCTCGAGGCGGCAGGCGGGGACCTCGATGCGGCCGTCACCACGCTCGAGGCGGCGCTGCGACGCGACGAGCCATCGCCCGTGGCATTCGACCGGGCCCGTGCGTTCTTGGTCCTCGGGGTCGTGCTCCGGCGACGACGCGAGCGACGGGCAGGCAAGGCCGCACTCGAGTCCGCCGTCCAGACGTTTGAGCGCATCGGCGCCAGGTTGTGGGCGGCGCGAGCGGCGGGCGAACTGGACAGGATCGGGATCCGGCGATCGCCGGCGGGCGCACTGACGCCTTCGGAGCGTCGCGTCGTCGAGCTCGCGGCCATGGGCAGGACGAACCGCCAGGTTGCCACCGAGCTGTACATGAGCCCCAAGACCGTGGAGGCGAACCTGGCCCGTGCCTATTTGAAGCTCGGCGTCCGGTCGCGCGCGGAGCTGGGCGCCGTGGTCGCGTCGTCCACCCGACCCGATGCCCTGGCAGCTGACCCCGACTGAACGTTCGGCGCGTCGGCGGCCTGCAAACATGGGGAACCACCCGATGCCGATGGGGACACGGGTGACCTAGCGTCGCGGGGTTGGTCGAACGCGCCAGCCATGGCGCAGCGACCGACCCATGGAGCCGCTGGATGGCCTCGTCCCGTCGGACGTTCCTCGTCGAGTGCTACGGCCCGGACATCGACGCCGGGTCCGTGGCGGCCGCCGGCGCTCGAGCACGCGCCGCGTGCGATCGACTGGAGCGGGTCGGCGTCGACGCTCATTACCTGGGCGCGGTGCTGGTCGCCGAAGACGATGTTGTGTTCCACGCGTTCGCGGGTGCGGACGCCGCTGGCATCGAGGTCGTGTGCCGGGAAGCTGGCCTCGTCCACGAGCGGGTTGTGGAGTCAATCGCCGTCACGACCGACGGCAGCGACCCGGACCCCGCGGCCATCCTCGCGGGCATCCGGTCCGCGAGCTGAAGGACCCCACGTGACGCAGCTGGAGGGCACGACCGGTGGATGAGCCGAACACGACGCAGCTTGGTGGGGAGGTTGCGGCATCCGGCGCCGCGCGAGCCGCGGAGGCGACCCTACCGGCT
>DATDJA010000207.1:0-3266 GCA_036520795.1 Candidatus Limnocylindrales bacterium | reverse complement strand
GATCAACGCGGTCGTCCAATTCGCCGACGACGCTCGCGAACAGGCGAAAGCCGCGGATGGCGAGCTCGCGCGGGGAGTCGTCCGGGGCCCGCTCCACGGGATCCCGTTCACGATCAAGGACTCGCTCGACACGGCCGGCGTCGTCACCACGGCGGGCACGATCGGCTGGCGCGACCGGGTGCCGGAGCGCGACGGGACCGTCGTTGCCCGGCTGCGGGCGGCGGGCGGGATCCTGCTGGGCAAGACGAACACGCCCGAGTTCACCTGGTCCAACGAGACCGACAACGACGTGTATGGCCGGACGTCGAACCCGTACGACCTCGATCGCACGCCCGGTGGCAGCAGCGGCGGCTCGGCCTCGATCGTAGCCGCCGGCGGCTCGCCCTTCGACATCGGCAGCGACAGCGGCAACAGCATCCGCCAGCCGGCGCACCTGTGCGGCGTCGTGGGGATCAAGCCGACCAGCGGACGTGTACCGCGCACCGGGCACTGGCCCGGCCCCGGTGGACTGTTCGAGTCGTTCACGCAGCTGGGCCCGATCGCGCGCAGGGTCGAGGATCTGGAGTTGATCCTGCCGCTCATCGCGGGCCCCGACGGCGAGGACCCGCACGTCGTCCCGGCGCCGCTCGGCGACCCGTCGGCGGTCCAGGTCGGTGGGCTGCGGGTGGCCTGGTTCGGCGACAACGGGATCCGGACGCCGACGCCGGAGACGCTCAAGGCCGTACGCGCCGCCGTCGACGCCCTCGCGGCAACCGGGGCTCTGGGCGAGGAGCACGTCCCACCCGACATCGTCGACGCCCGGCCGGCCTGGGAGGCCGTGATCCGCGCCGACGGGTTCGCCTGGCTCTGGCGCCTCATCGAGCAGGCGGGGACGCCCGGTCACGGCTCCTACGACACCTTTGGCTGGGTCGCCCCACGCGAGGGCGAGCCGCTGACGGGAGATGCCCTGACTGCGGCCGTCGAGCACGCCGACGAGGTGCGCGGCCGGCTGCTGCGCTGGATGCAGCCGTTCGACCTGCTCGTGTCGCCGGTCCTGCCCAGTCCCGCCGTGCGCCACGGCGAGAGTCGTACCCCCGCCTACGGCGATACCTACAGCGAGATCCACAACCTCACGGGCTGGCCGGCGGTCGTCGTACGCGCCGGGACCTCGCCGGAGGGTCTGCCGATCGGCGTCCAGCTGGTCGCGAAGCCGTGGCGCGAGGACGTCGCCCTGGCCGCGGCGCGGGTCGTCGAGGCCGCGACGGGCGGCTGGCAGGCGCCGCCGGACCGGCTCCCGGGTCTGCAAGCGTAGGGAATCGCCCGATGCGGGCCGTGCGCGACGGCTCCTAGGATCGGGACGAGCCTCGGGCAACGTAGCCCGGCGCCGGATCCCTCGGGAGAGTCGTGATGGGCCTGACACACGCACGCCAGCGCCCCTACCAGGGGCGACCGTGGCTCGCCCTGCTTGCCGCCCTCTTCGTCGCGACGTGCGGCGGCTCGTCGGCAACCCCGGGCGCGAGCGCGAAGGCGGGGGTGGCGCCCACGCCCACCGTTGGCGACTCGGCGGCGGCCCCGACACCGACGAACGACGAAGCGAGCGCCCGATTCGGTTTTGGGCCCCAGCCCGACACGTCGATCACCTACCAGCCCGACGTCGTCGTGATCGGAGGTGGACCGGCATCGATTCGGGGCGTGAGCGCAGATGGGCTGACCTGGACCGTCGACGCCGCCGCAGCCGGGATGGACCGGCTGGCACCCGGCCTCGTCATGTTCGCCACGGGCAAGGCCGTCGGTCGTGTGATCGCGATGGATCGCCAGGGCGATGCGACCGACGTGACGCTTGCTCCCGTGGGGCTGGGCGAGATCATCAAGGACGGCCACCTCACGTTTGATCAGCGAGTGCCACTCGACGCCCTCGCCATCGCCGAGGTCCCAAGCCTCGCTGACGGGATTGAGGACATCTCGATCGCGCCCCCCAGCGGGGTCCTGCCGGGCGAAGCCCCAGCGAGCGGCGCTCGGGCCACCCTCGCGCGCTCGGTCGAGACCGGGCCCGTGGCCACGGCCACGAACGCCAGTGAATCTCAGGCCTCGACCAAGGTCGGCAAGTGGGCGGTGACGGCCTACCGGACCGAGGGCACCGTCGGGCTGCGTGCCGAGCAGGGCGTCGGCGCCGCACAGGTCAGTGGCGCCGACCTCAAGGTCGCGCTTGACGCCCACATCGAGGTGTCCGACCTGCGGGTCGTCGCAGACATCCCGGTCACCCGCGGCGAGGTCGGGACCTCGCACTTCCGGGTGTTCGGCATCAAGGGGCTCGTGATGACCGTGGAGGGCGGCGCCGTCAACGGTCTCGCGTCCAACCGGAAGGCCCGGGTCGAGATCCCGATCAAGCTCAGCCAGAACGTGATCATCGGCGGGTTCCCCGCCACGCTGACCCAGACGTTCCGGTTCCTCGTGGAGACGGCGTTCACGGCCAAGAACGGGACGCTGACGGCGGTCGGCGGATGGGACGTCGACGGCTCGATCGGCATCGATGGCCAGACGGTCACCCTGCCGACGATGACGGCCCGGAGCCCAAGCCTCGTTGACTCGATCGCGGGCATTTCCGTGGGGGTCAACGGGATGGTCGTGGCCGTCTCATTCGAGTTCGGTCTGATGGCCGGCATCGCCTACGCCGGCGCCGGTCCCTTCGCGGCCCTGATCACGTCGCTCGGGCTCACCAACGGGTCGAGCCTGGGGATCGTCCACTGCCGCCAGGCATCGATCACGGCCACCGTGAGCGCCGGCGTCGGGGTCCGCATCTTCGATCCTGTGAACCAGGCGCTCAAGAAGCTGCTCAAGGTCGACATCCCAGCCAAGACGACGCTTGCGACTGCGGACATCCTCCAGGAGCGGTGGGCGTCACCCGACGTCGAGGCCTGTCGCTAGGATCGGCCGCAGACGCCAAGCCGGTTCAGGCGCTCACCGGCCGGCGTTCCTCGGGCGGCCGCACGGTGCTGAACGCGCGATACAGGAGCAGGTCGTACACGATCTTGATGCTGCCGCCGATCACGAACGGCGCGCCGGCGAACGACGCGCCGAGGTAGAGCGGGCCGGCGATCAGCGGTGAGGCCGCGACGCCCAGCGAACGGGCGATGCCGGTGACGCCGGCGGCCGCGGACCGCTCGTCCGGGTCGACGACCGCGATGGTGTACGACTGGCGGGTCGGCACGTCCATCTGGCTGATGCTGAACCGGATGAACAGCAGGATCGTGGCCAGCTCGAGCGTGGGCATGAACGGCACCAGGATC
>DATDJA010000206.1:0-3883 GCA_036520795.1 Candidatus Limnocylindrales bacterium | reverse complement strand
CACGCGCCAGGCACGTCGGATCGGCGACCTGCGCGCCGCGGCCGGCGATCCGGAGACGGCCCGGCGATACTATGCCGAGGCGATCGACGAGGCTCGGGACATCGGCGCCGAGCACGAGCAGGGACTGGCGGCGTACGGCCTCGGGGGCGCGTTGCTCCAGCTGGGTCGAGTGACCGAGGCCAGGCGCCTGGCCAGCGCGGCCGTCGACCTGCTGTCACGGGCCGACGCGCCGGCCGGCGAGATCCAGGCCGCGCGAGAGCTGCTGGGTCGCGAGGTCGCGGTGGGTGAGATGAAGGAGAGCTGAATGGCGCGGCGGGCGATGCGAGTGGGCATCATCGGTGCAGGGGTCATGGCAGAGGCGATGATCGCGGGCCTGTTGGCGGACCGCGCCGTGGCGCCCGAGCGGCTGCTGGCCTCGCACCCGCGCCGAGATCGGCGCGAGGCCCTGGCGAAGCAGCACGGCATCCGCCCCGTGGCAGCCAACCGCGATGCGCTCGCGGACGGCGATGTCGTGGTCCTCGCCGTCAAGCCACAGATGCTGGCCCGCGTCATGCGTGAGCTTCGCGGCCGGCTCGATCCGGGCCAGGTGGTCGTCTCGATCGTCGCCGGCGCCACGCTGCGCAGCCTGACCGAGGGCCTGGCGCACCCGGCGGTCGTGCGAGCCATGCCGAACACGCCGAGCCAGATCCGGCGCGGGATGACGGTGTGGGCCGCGTCGGCCAGCTGCACGCCGCGCCAGCGCGAGCTGGCCCGTTCCGTCCTGCGCGCGATCGGTGACGAGCGGCGTGTCGACGACGAGTCGTTCGTGGCCATGGCGACGGCGCTGTCCGGCACGGGGCCGACCTACCTGTTCGCGGTCATGGAGGCGCTCATCGATGCCGGCGTCCACCTCGGCTTCCCGCGTGACCTCGCCCACGACCTGGTGGCCGAGACGCTCGTCGGATCGGCCGAGTACGCGCTCAGGTCCGGGCGACATCCCGCCGAGCTGCGCAACGCCGTGACCTCGCCCGGCGGGACGAGCGCGGCCGCGATCTACGAGCTCGAGAAGGGCCGGATCCGCACGCTCTTCTCGGACGCGGTGTGGGCCGCCTACCGGCGCACGATCGAGCTGGGCGAGCGCCTCGAGGCCGAGGTCGAGGCGGGGTCGACCTGACCGTGTTCGCGATCGTCATGGCCGGGGGCTCCGGCACCCGTCTCTGGCCGCTGTCCAGGCGCGGGACGCCGAAGCAGCTGCTGGCGCTCACCGGCGACACCAGCCTGCTGCAGCAGACCGTTGCGCGTCTCGGAGCGCTGCTCAAGCCGCACGACATCTACGTCATCACCAGCGTCTCCCACGTGCGTGCGACGCAGGACCAGCTCCCACAGCTCCCACCCGACAACGTGCTCGGCGAGCCGCTGGCGCGATCGACCGCGGTGGCCGCGGGGCTTGCCACGGTCCTGGCTCGGCGCGAGTCGGACGAGGTCGTGCTGGTCCTGCCGGCGGATCACCATGTCGCCGACGAGGCCGCGTTCGCCGAGGCGCTGCGCGAGGCGGCCCGCGCTGCGGAGCGCGGGTACCTCGTCACGCTGGGCGTGACCCCGACCCACCCCGCCACCGGCTACGGCTACGTGCGCGCCGGCGAGTCGCTCCATGCCTCCGGTCCGACGGCGCTGGTGGAGCGCTTCGTCGAGAAGCCGGACGCGGACGCGGCCGCGGCGATGGTCGCCGAGGGCGGCTACTACTGGAACGCGGGGATCTTCGTCTGGCGCGCGTACGCCTTCCGTCAGGCGGTCGAGCGCTTCCAGCCGGAGCTCGCGGCGGCGCTTGATCGCATCGAGGCGCTGCATCGAACGCCGGGCTGGATGAGCGACGTTCGCGACATCCTCGACCCGATCGACGCGGTTTCGATCGACGTGGGCATCGCCGAGCCGGCGGCGGCCGAGGGCCGCATGGCAGTGGTGCCGCTCGATGCCGGCTGGTCGGACATCGGCTCGTGGTCGGCGCTGCTGGAGGCGCTCAGCGCCGCGGAGGGCAAGGACCTCGTTGCCAGCGGCCGTCACCTGGACCGAGGGTCGCACCACGTTCTCGTGCACGGCGGGGATCGCCTGGTCGTGACGGTCGGGCTCGAGGGCGTGATCATCGTCGACACGCCCGACGCGCTTCTCGTCTGCAGCCGCGATCGCGCTGAGGAGATCAAGCCCGTCCTTGACGAGATCGCCCGGACGGCCGGCGAGCGATACCTGTAGCGGGCGGGCCGATGCGCGTCGTCGCGGTCATCATCGGTCGAGTCCTCGCGCTGTACGTCCGGCTCGTGTCGGCCACCAGCAGAATCTCGGGGAGCGTGACCCAGGACCAGGTCGTGCTCACCATCTGGCACGAGTACAACCTCGTCGCCTCGGTCGTCGCCTGGCGCTCGCGCCGGCGCCTGCGCCATGTCAGCTTCAGCACGCAGACGTTCCGCGGGGACATCATGAACTCGCTGCTGGCGGGGATGGGAGCCGGATCGGTCCCGCTCCCCGCGCCGGAGCAGAAGGGCGAGGCCACGCGCCTGTCACGCGACCTGGCTCGACTGGGCCGGGAGGGCGCGTCGCTGGTCGTGAGCCCGGACGGGCCGATCGGGCCATACCGCGAGGCGAAGCCCGGCGCGCTCATCGTCGCGCGCGAGTCCGGCCTGCCCCTGCAGCCGTGGGCGGTATCGGCCCGTCCCTCGATCCGCCTGCGCGGCCGGTGGGACCGCCACATCGTGCCGCTGCCCTTCAGCCGCATCCGCCTCGAGGCCGCCGACCCGATCCCGGTCGCCCCTCGCGAACCGCTGCGCCCATTGCTCACCCGGCTCCAGGGGGCGCTGGACGAGGTCGCAGCCAGCGCCGACGCCCGTCAGCGCGGCCGCCACCGCTAGAACGGGAAGCCGAGCTCGTCCACCACGACGCTGCCGGAGATCGGCACCGACCCAAGGCCGGGAACCTCGACCGCGGCGCATTCGATGGCCAGCTCGATCGTCACGTCGCGCGGGTTCTGCTTGCCCAGCTCGGTGCGTTCGAGGGTGCAGGCGCCGTCCGGCACTGCCACGACCTCGCCGTCGCGTTCGAGGTCGATGAGCCCGATCCCGTGGTTCGCCGGGTCGTACGTGAAGTACAGCGCGGTCGCCTGGGGCTCGTCGACGAGCTCCATGTTGTAGTTGCCCCGGCCCTCGCCACTGACCGCCGGCGATTGCCAGGTGATCAGGAACGCGTACTCGAACGTCCACGTTTCGTCGCCCACCGCCACGCTGCCGCCCTGGGGCGGAAGGGCGCGGCCCACGAGCCGGTCAAGCGAGAGCCCGACCGTCCCGGCGAGGCTGATGACACCGTTCTCCCGAATGTCGGGCAGGTCGGTGCAGGTCAGCTCGGCGAAGCCGATGCCGACCGCGGTGTCGACGTCCAGCGGCGTGACGGTGCAGTCCTCCGGCTCGGGGAAGAACTCGAGGCCATCGAACGAGACCTGGGTGACCTCGGCCGGCTCACCCTCGAACACGACGCGCCCGTCGTTGCCGACGAGCGCGTAGTTCCCCTCGAGCGACTCGCTCCGCAGGTCGAACGTCGCCTCGCGATCGCCGCTCACCGCCAGGGATCCGCCCAGCCCGCGGGGCGCGTCCGACGGCGACGGCGCGACCGCCGCGCCCGAGGGAACCGGCGAGCCACCAGCGCCGTCCTGCGACGATGCCGCCGGACCGGGCACAATCAGGGCGGCGAGGCCGAGGGTGACGACGACGACCCCGACGAAGCTGATCGCCAGCAACGTGATCGATCTGAACCAATCGGCCATGTCCGGCGATTGTAAGAAGAGCGACGACGTTCGTCACAACTGGCCCGGGTTCGAGCATCGAGGTGACATGCGCGTGAACGAGATGGGGGAGACGGCCGG